>NZ_JBQQFC010000092.1:0-9118 GCF_052258445.1 Psychrobacter sp. T6-1 | reverse complement strand
AACGTCAAGTATAGTATTTAATTTGTTTGACAAGATTGAGCGATTCAACCAAACCGCACGTCAAGGAGCACGACATGGCACCTATTACCAACACCCGCACCAATGCTAGCCCAAGCTTTGATTGGGAAGATCCGTTTTTACTTCGTGATCAGTTAACTGACGAAGAGCGCATGGTCACTGACAGCGCGCGTCAGTTTTTTCAAAAAGAGCTGATGCCTGGCATCCTAGAGGCCAATCGCAATGAGAACTTTGATCGCAATATTATGCGTCAAATGGGTGAAATGGGACTGCTTGGCGTAACGATCGAAGGATATGGCTGTGCAGGATTATCTAGCGTCGCTTATGGCTTAATCGCTAAAGAGATCGAAGCGGTAGATTCAGGATATCGCTCAGCGATGAGTGTCCAGTCAAGTCTTGTGATGCATCCGATACATGAGTACGGTACCGAAGAGCAAAGAGAAAAGTATCTGCCAAAGCTGGCCTCAGGTGAGTATGTCGGCTGCTTTGGTCTAACAGAGCCTGATTCAGGCTCAGATCCTGCTTCTATGTCGACGCGTGCACGCGCTGTTGATGGCGGTTATGAGCTCACTGGTAGCAAGATGTGGATCACCAATAGTCCTATTGCTGATGTATTTGTCGTCTGGGCAAAAGATGACGAAGAAAAGATTCGCGGCTTTATCTTAGATAAGGGTATGAAAGGTCTATCAGCGCCGAAGATTGAAGGCAAATTCTCCCTGCGTGCGTCTATCACCGGTGAGATCGTCATGGACAAAGTATTCGTCCCAGAAGCCAACGCCTTCCCAGATATTCGCGGCTTAAGCGGTCCCTTTGGCTGCTTGAATAAAGCGCGTTACGGTATCGCATGGGGTTCTATGGGCGCAGCTGATTTTTGCTGGAAAGCGGCGCGTCAATACACCCTTGATCGTAAGCAATTCGGTCGTCCATTAGCGGCGACGCAATTGGTGCAATTGAAGCTTGCTAACATGCAAACAGAGATTGCGCTTGGTTTGCAAGCCGCTCTACGTGTCGGCCGCTTGATGGATGAGCACAACGCCGCGCCTGAGATGATATCACTCATTAAACGTAACAACTGCGGCAAAGCGCTTGATATCGCCCGCGTTGCCCGTGATATGCATGGTGGTAACGGTATCTCTGATGAGTATCATATCATTCGTCACGTGATGAACTTAGAAGCGGTCAATACCTATGAGGGTACGCATGATATTCATGCACTGATCCTAGGCCGTGCACAGACGGGTATTCAAGCTTTTTTTTAATACACTAAAAAGCACGATTTAAAAATAATGACGCACGTTACTGTTTGGCTACTCAAGGCTTAATGGTCGCGTGCGTTTTTTAGTTTTATTTAATTATTCGAAAACAGCACCGCAGAACGTTTCGAGATAAGGAGACTATTATGGATGATATATATATAAAAGATGCCAAGGTTCAAAATAATAACGATACGATTAACAAGGATAATCAAGGCGCCTTACAAGGGATAAAGGTCTTAGATTTATCCAGAGTGCTCGCAGGGCCATCTTGTACGCAGGTTCTCGCAGATCTGGGCTGCGAGGTGATTAAGATTGAGCGTCCAGATATTGGTGACGAGACTCGGCACTGGGCGCCGCCTGCCTTTAGCGATGGCACTTCTGCGTACTATGCAACTATCAATCGCAATAAAAAATCACTCACTGTCGATATTACAACTAAAGCGGGTCAAGAGATTATCAGACAGCTCATTAGCGATAGCGATATCGTCGTCGAAAACTTTAAAGTCGGCGGGCTCAAAAAGTATGGCTTAGATTACGACAGCCTCAAGGAGCAACACCCGCGTTTGATCTACGCCTCATTGACAGGCTTTGGGCAGACGGGTCCTGATGCTAAGCGCCCAGGTTACGACTATATTATTCAAGGTCAATCAGGACTGATGAGCATCACAGGACCTAGTGATGGTCAGCCGCACAAGGTTGGCGTGGCCGTCGTTGATTTGTTTGCAGGCTTGCAGCTGACTATCGGTATTCAAGCCGCGCTCATAGCACGCCAGCGGACAGGTCGCGGTCAGCACGTTGATGTGGCGCTACTCGACAGCGCCCTTGCTATGCTTGCCAATGTCGGCATGAATCATCTAGCATCAGGCGAAGTGCCGCCAAGACTTGGCAACCAGCATCCCAATATTGTCCCTTATCAAGTGTTCGCAGGCGAGAGCGATCAGCACTTTATCTTAGCGTGTGGTAATGATAGCCAATTTGCCAAGCTATGTGAGCTTATGGATATGGACTGGCATACCGATAGCCGTTTTACCACTAATCCCGCTCGCGTCAAAAACCGCAAGGTATTATGTGACGAGCTGGTAGTTAAGTTCGCAGAAAAGCCACGTGATTATTGGTTAGATGCCTTAAATCAAGCAGGCATACCCTGTGGTCCGATTAACAACGTTAGTGAAGCGCTAGCTACGCCGCAAGCACAGGCGCGCGGTATGATTGTCGATTTTGCAGCGCAGGGCAGTCCCGTACGAGCGCTGGGCAATCCGATTAAATTATCCGAGTCGCCCGTCAGTTATCGTACGCCGCCGCCGCGTTTGAGCGAGCATACCGATAGTACGCTTGCTGATTTGGGTTATGACACCGACACTATCGCTAAGCTGCGCGCCGATGGAATTGTATAAACAATGAATTTTAGACAAAGGAATGCTTAGTATGAAAAATAAAATGAAAATATACAGCCACGACAATCTCAGTCTGCACCGGCCACTGCCGTATTATTCTTATGGCAAAATGCATGAGCCTTTAGAGATACCAGAGCGTATGACCGAGCTACTCAAAGCGCCAAAAGCGCTGGGACTAAGCGTAACCACTGCTAGAGATTTAGGCATGACGCCGATACTCGCGGTACATGATTTTGGTTATGTTGAGTTCCTCAAAAACGGCTATAGCGAGTGGATGGCAGTAGAGGAGGATTTAGGGCCGCAAGTACAGACAGGGATATTTGTGCCTTATGATAATCCTGGTTTGGGTATCATGGCTAAGGCTGCTAAGTACCAAGCTGATGATAGTGCGCCTATTAGCGAGCATTCGTGGACGTCTATCTACTGGTCGGCGCAAACCGCGTTGACAGCAGCTGATGCGCTACTAAGCGATGATAGCGGTGACAGTGACATGCAGTTGTGCTTCTCACGTCCGCCCGGTCATCACGCGCGTAAAAGCGCTGCTGGTGGATTTTGTTATCTAAATAACGCTGCCATCATCGCCGAACATCTGCGCCAAAAGTACTCAAAGATAGCCATCATCGACACCGACATGCATCATGGTCAGGGTATCCAAGAGATATTTTATGATCGCAGCGATGTGCTTTATACCTCAGTACATGGCAGTCCGATCAACTTTTATCCTGCGATTACTGGGCACGAGTTTGAGAGAGGTAGAGGCGCGGGCACAGGCTACAACATCAACTTTCCGATGCCGCACGGTACTGATGAGGCAGGCTTTTTTGACTATGTTGATCAGTCTATTGCAGCGGTAGAACTTTTCAATCCTGACGTTATCGTACACGTATTGGGCTTTGATGTTTACAAAGACGATCCAGAAGCAAGGTGTTCAGTCAGCACTGAGGGTTTCAAAATCTTGGCACAAAAGATGATGGCGCTAAATAAGCCTATCATCGTCTTGGTCGAGGGCGGTTATTATATTCAAAAGCTGGATGATAATCTAAATGCGTTCTTATCAGGGTTAATAGAAAGCCGCGCGAGTGATTAAAAAAGGTTGTTAACCATTTGCTAATACCTGTTCACCATTGATTATTAGCGATTAGGCAAAAAGCCCAAGCGCTGCTCGATCTGCTCGGCTAGTCCAATTAATACGGCGCTGACCTCTTCGCGTTTGGCGTCGTACTCCACTTGTAAAAAGCTCACTGCCATGCCTGCGACCGCGTTGCCTGCCGCGTTACGTATGTACGTCCCTAAGCAGTACATGCCATCACGCAGCTGACCGTCATCCAAAGAGATCCGGCTACTATGAATGGCGGTGAACTCATCGGACAACCGAGCAAAGTTATCGACGCTATTAGGAGTAATGGCCTTTGGTAAACCGTCTTCATAGAGCGACTTGACTTGATGCATAGGCAAGGTTGAGAGCATGGCTTTGCCTGTTGCCGAGAATACCGCTGGCACTCGTACGCCTGCGCGAAAGGTAAAGCCCAGCGGCGCTGGCGCTTCATGACAGGCCAAAAACACCACCTCACTCATATCAAGTTTCGATAAAGTCACCGTATGCTGAAGCAGTATTGGATAGTGCATGATCAAGTCTTTAAAAAGCTGGATGATACCTTGCTGCTGCTCGTATTTACCAGCCCAATACAAAAGGTATGACCCCAGATGAAAGCGATTGTCTGCGTCTTTATAGATGACGTGCTTGGCTAGCAAGCTTTGCAAAATATTATGAGTTGAGCTGCGCGGCAGGCTTAATTCTTTGGCAATATGAGCGGCGCTCAAGGGCTGGGTGCTTGCGGTAATCAAATCTAGTATCTGAAAGGTTTTATCTAATGCAGGGACGGCAATCGTGCTCATAAGTGACCTATAAATAAAGGTAAATAATAACAAGTAGAATTAAATGATAATAAAGGGTTATCAATAAAGCTTTTCGAGCAAACATTTATGTGGCAACGAAAGTGGTAATAGGGGTTGCAAAAGTTATCCTATCGTTCCTATAATGATGTCTCATATATAGAATAGTTGTTCAGTATATTGAACAATAAAAGTCTTAGCAATCACTAATTATGACTATAAGTACTCTATAACATTCAATACAAGTTTTAAAAAAAATAAGTTTTTGAATATAGTTTGCTAGTCATCACATTTATCATTAACAGGGAGCGTTACTATGTCAGATACTTCATTTTCGTTATCGAATCCAGAGCTACTCAAACAACAGTGCTTAATCAAAGACGGCTGGCATGCGGCAAGTGATGCTGAGACGATCGACGTTACGAACCCTTTTAATGGTAATGTCATCGGTCATGTGCCAAGTCTGACGAGCGAGGACGTCAATGCAGCGGTTGAATATGCTCATAAGGCACAAGTAGAGTGGGCAGCCAAAACCCCGCAAGAGCGTTTTGATCTATTGCAAAGATGGGCAGACCTCATCGATGATAACAAAGAAGATCTTGCGATCTTGATGACCGCTGAACAAGGCAAGCCGCTCACTGAGTCGCGCGGCGAGATCGGCTATGCTAATAGCTTTATCCGCTGGTTCGCTGAGGAAGGCAAGCGCGTCTATGGCGATGTCATTCCAGCCACCAAAACATCACTGCGTTACGTTGTTCTCAAGCAGCCCGTTGGTGTGTGCGCAGCGATCACCCCTTGGAACTTTCCAGCGGCGATGATCACTCGTAAAGCTGCGCCTGCTTTAGCTGCGGGCTGCACTATGATTATCAAACCTGCAACCGAAACCCCATTTTCAGCATTAGCGCTAGGCGTCTTGGCAGAGCAAGCTGGTATTCCTGCAGGCGTCATTCAAGTGGTCACGGGCAAATCATCGGTCATCGGTAACATTCTAACAGGGGACGCCCGTATTCATAAGCTCTCATTCACAGGCTCAACCGAGGTCGGTCGTACTTTGATGGCTCAGTGTGCGCCTACTATCAAAAAGCTCTCACTAGAGCTAGGCGGTAACGCGCCATTTATCGTCTTTGATGATGCCGATTTAGAAAAGGCGGCTGATGGTCTTATCGCCTCCAAATTCCGTAACGCCGGTCAAACCTGTGTCTGCGCCAATCGCGTTTATGTACAAGATAGCATTAAAGACAAATTCTTAGAGGTCTTTGTCAAAAAGGTCGCTGAGCTTAACGTCGGGGATGGCATGAGCGAAGGCGTTGATATTGGGCCACTAATCAACAAAAAAGCACTAGAGAAAGTCCAAGCGCTACTCAAGGACGCTTTGGACAAAGGCGCGACGCTTATCACAGGCGGTAGCACCAATGAGGCATCAAGGCTAAGCTATAACCCAACTGTGGTCACCGATCTAAACACGGACATGGATATCGCTACCGAGGAGATCTTCGGCCCCATCGCTACTATTTTTACCTTTAGTGATGAGAGCGAAGCTATACGCTTGGCCAATGACACTATCTACGGCTTAGCTGCTTATTTTTATAGCTCAGATTTTGCCCGTGCATGGCGCGTCACCGAAGGTCTAGAGTACGGCATCGTCGGTCACAATACGGGTCTAATCTCCACAGAAGTCGCGCCCTTTGGCGGCGTCAAACAGTCAGGCTTTGGCCGTGAAGGCTCAAAATACGGTATCGATGAGTACGTCGTTACCAAATACTGGTGCTCTGATGTTAGCTAGTACCAGCTTGACAGCATATAAAAACGCTAAGAGCGAAAAGTTAAAACCATAAAATCTAATGAGTGCTAATAAAAGGACAAGTCTCATGACCACGACTACTAATATGACTAATAAAGATATACTTGCACGCCGCAAAGCGGTTTTGCCAACTGGACTTGGCGTCGCCTTTCCTGTGTTTGCCGCGCGTGCCAAAAACGCTGAAGTTTGGGATGTAGAAGACAATCGCTATATCGATTTTGTCGGCGGTATCTCAGTACTAAACACAGGTCACAGCCATCCAAAGATTACCCAGCGCGTCCATGAGCAGGTCGATAAATTCACCCATACTGCCGCGCAAATGATCAACTACGAGATCTATGTCGATCTCGCCGAAAAGTTATGCGAAAAAGCACCGATTAGCGGTGAAAAGCGCGCGTTCTTTTTGACGACTGGTGCAGAAGCGGTTGAGAACTGTATCAAGATTGCTCGCGCTAAAACAGGTCGTCCAGGGGTTATCTCATTCGTCGGCGGCTGGCATGGTCGTACGCTAATGTGCATGAGCCTGACGGGTAAAGTCATCCCTTACAAAAAGAATTTTGGTCCAATGCCAGGTCCTGTGTTTCATGCACTGTTTCCAGCAGAAGAGCTTAACGTCACAGAAGAGCAAGCACTGCATAGCTTAGATATGATCTTTCAAGCTGATATCGATCCTACTGAAGTGGCGGCAATGATCATTGAGCCGGTACAGGGCGAGGGCGGTTTTCACCAAGTGACGCCATCCTTTGCCAAAGCATTGCGAGCTATCTGTGATGAGTACGGCATCGTGTTGATTTTTGATGAGGTACAGTGCGGCTTTGCCAGAACGGGTACTTTATTTGCCACCGAGCAGCTAGGTGTTGAGCCTGATCTGATGACTAGCGCCAAGAGTTTGGCAGGCGGTTACCCCATATCAGCCGTCATAGGACGCGCGGACATCATGAATGCCCCGCAAATTGGCGGTCTTGGTGGTACTTATGCAGGTAACCCTATCGCTGTCGCGGCAGCATTGGCGGTACTTGAGGTCATCGAAGAGGAAAACCTACTTGAGCGTAGTATCCAAATCGGTGACAAGATAGCGGCTTATGTCAAGGGTTTGAACCTAAGTAGTATTGGTCATATTCGCCACAAAGGCGCGATGCTTGCCTTTGAGCTGATCGATAGTGACGGCAAACCTGATGCTGAAGCGACTGCCACTCTAAAAGCCAAAGCGTTTGAGCATGGCTTATTACTCGCCTCTTGTGGTATGCATGGCAATGCGATTCGCGTGATGGTGCCGCTCACCGTTGAAGATGAGGTCTTGCAAGAAGGACTCGACATTATTGGTAATATTTTAAAATCTTAATATATAAATATAACAAATTACGTTATATTAGTTAATATATGTTGACCAATAATTAAGATAACCGCTTGCAGTATCTGATTTGCGATTCAAGGTTGCTTTTAGGATTGATGTCCTAGTACTAAACTTAGCAAAAGCGCCTTGCACGATAAGGCGCTTTTATTTTTGTGAAAAGCAAGATTCATAAGCAGTAATGAAAAACAGTTAACACAAAAGACATATCGAGAGTACGCCAGCACACGCTGTCGTTTTATTATCAAGGATGACATACGGACAAGGAGCACACTATGTCTGCAATGAAAAAATCGCTAGGGGTGGTCGATATTATCGCCCTAGCATTCGGGGCCATGGTCGGTTGGGGCTGGGTCGTTTTAGCCAGCGGCTGGGTGGTTTCAGCAGGGACTTGGGGCGCGATTACTGCGTTTTTGATCGGTGGTATTGCGGTCGTCATGATCGGAGTCACTTATGCCGAGCTATGCTCCTCCATGCCGATTACAGGCGGGGAGCATACGTATACGCATAGGGCACTTGGGGTCAACGTCTCCTTTATTTGCTCATGGAGTATGCTCTTTGGCTATTTATCGGTCGTCGCCTTTGAAGCGGTGGCGCTACCGACGGTCGTAGAATACCTCATACCCAATTATAATCAGGGTTATCTGTGGAATGTGGCAGGTTGGGATGTTTATGCGACGTGGGCAGGTGTCGGTATGGCAGGCTCTATTTTAGTCACATGGCTCAATACGCGTGGTCTAGAGGTGAGTGCTTGGTTCCAAAAGACCGCCGTAGCAGGTATTTTGATCGTTGGTGTGTTATTGTTCATTGGCGCAGTGTTGTTTACGCCTGAGAATAGTACTGCTCAATTGTCACCTGCGTTTGTTGGTGGTATTGGCGGTATTATGGCAGTTATTGTCATGGTACCCTTTATGTTTGTGGGTTTTGACGTCATCCCGCAGGCTGCAGAAGAGATGGACTTAACTCGTCCTAACATTGGTAAATTCTTGATTGTCTCCTTGATCGTTGCGGTCATTTGGTATATCGCTGTTATTTGGAGCGTGGGCGTCACCTTGCCATTAGCGCTAGCTGAAACCTCTACGTTAGGTACCGCTGATGCGATGGAAACGGCATGGAGTGGTAAATGGGCTGGAGTGTTATTGGTCATCGGCGGCGTACTGGGTATCATGTCAAGCTGGAACGCCTTCTTGATCGGGGGTAGTCGCCTGCTTTATGCGATGTCAAAAACACACATGCTCCCTGCGTTTTTGGGTAAACTGCACCCTAAGCATAACACTCCTATCAATGCGATCTTGTTGATTGGTGGACTTGCAACACTTGCGCCGCTATTTGGTCGCAAAATGCTGGTTTGGATTGTGACCGCAGGTGGTTTTGGCGTTGTCATTGCCTACACCTTAGTCGCCTT
>NZ_JBQQFC010000091.1:0-9180 GCF_052258445.1 Psychrobacter sp. T6-1 | reverse complement strand
TTACAGGACGTCAAAATCGCTTATAGATGGGGCGGCCCGACCTCAGTGAATCTAGATATGACGCCAGAGATTGGCTATCTAAATACTAACAAAATTATCTATACTTGCGGCTGTATCGGTCATGGTGTTTCTTTGACGCACTTAAATGGTAAGTTAATCGCGCAACTGCTCAGTGAACAAAACAGCGATCTGACTGACTTTTGGATCGTCAATCGCAAAGCCATTCGTCTGCCGGGAGATATTTTGAGTTGGTGTAGCGCAAAGGCCTTAACTGGTGCATTAACTTTGGTCGATAAGTTTGAAGAGCGCGGCTTATAGGTAGTACCTTACCTTTTTGAGACCCTTCTATTATTCTCAAAGCCCTATATCTTATTTAATAGTCATATTTACTTACGCCTTTCTACATAATAGCCCTTACTATAAAATGCTTATTCCAGCTTTTGTCGATAACTTTCGCTTATGCAGTGATGGTGTAAATACAGCCGTAATTGACCTGCTAGTACGATAGACTACAAGGCTAAACGCTGATAATCATATAAACTATCTTTATAGAAAAACGAGTGTTCACCCCTTTTTTACCCTGTGCTTATCCGTAGAGACCGATTATGAGTGACCATCAAGACCCTAATCATAAGCAAGATCCTGCTACTATTTCAAATGCTACTGAGCCTGCCGCTAACACTGAGCTACCGCCTTATCGTCAGCCAGTCACGACGCAAAAGTCAGTATCCAAAACACCTGCTTGGTTGTGGCCTGTATTGATCGCGGTGCTGATTGCAGGTGTCTTATTAGGTAGGTACTGGGGAGAGGATGAGCCAGTTATTGATGAGCCAGTCGCTGCCAATAGTGCGCAAAGTGATAACGTAGGCAGCGATGCATTTGATGCCGCCCAAGCGGTCTTGTCAGTAGAAACCGTTATGCCAAGCCAAGATAGTATCGGCAACACCTTAAGCGCAGACGGTACTATTAGTGCCAAAGACACGGCTAATGTCAGCGCCAAAGTCAATGGCGTCGCTATCGAGCGTATCTTAGTCGAAGAAGGCGATCGGGTAAAAGCAGGGCAAGTGCTAGCGATATTTGATACCGACGCTATGGAGCAACAGGTATTGCAGGCCGAAGCAGATGTTGCAGAAGCGCAAGCGACCCTTGCCAATGCTATCGCCGATGCCGCGCGCGTGCTACCGCTCATCGATATCGATGCTATAAGTCGTCAAGAAGCCGATCGCTATCGCACCTCAGAGCTGCGGGCAAAAGCGGCGCTACAGGCGGCACAAGCACGTTTGAGTAGTCAGCGCTTGACCTTAGATAATGCAACCGTTACTGCGCCAGTCAGCGGTATCATCAGCGAAAAAATGATTGAAGTGGGACAAGTGACAGGCGGCGAGCCGCTATTTTCTATTATCAAAAACGGGGTCTTAGAATGGCAAGCGGATATCGATCCCAAATTGGTCGGTGAAGTGACTGTCGGCACGCCTGTTAAAGTCAGTTTACCTAATAATCAGTCGGTCATGGGACAAGTCAGTCGCATCGCACCGACTGCGGCAAATAATCGGCAAATCACTATCTATGCTAGCCTAGAGCCAAGCACTGCTGCGCGCGTGGGTATGTACCAAACAGGCGAGTTTCTGTTAGGTAGCGAGAGTATGCAAACCGTACCTAATAGCGCTATCGTCAGTAATGACGGCTACGATTACGTCATGCTGGTCACTCAAATACGTACGACTAGAGACGAGAAAAAAGTAGGCCGTATCAAGCAGCAGCGCGTGAGTCTCGGTGAGCGCATTGGTGATAGAGTGGCAGTAACCGAGCCGCTGCCAGCGGATAGTCAACTGGTCGAGCAAGGGGGTAGTTTTTTGAATGAGGGTGATCTGGTGCGTATCGTCAATACTATGCAAACCTCTAACAGTGCGCAGGCAAGCTCATGAGTTTAAATGTCTCTGCTTATTCGATAAGAAATCCGCTCGTTGCTATCTTGCTGTTTGTACTGCTCACATTGGGCGGTATTTACGGCTTTATGCAAATGAAAGTACAGCAGTTCCCTGATATCGATCTGCCAGCTGTCGTAGTTACCGTGACGCTGCCGGGCGCGGCGCCCTCTCAGCTTGAGAATGATGTCGCCAAAAAGATTGAAAACCGTATTACCAGTATCGAGGGCGTCAAGCACATTCGCACGACCTTACAGACAGGCGCTGCGACCATAGCTACTGAGTTTGTGCTCGAAAAAGATATTCAAGAAGCCGTTGATGATGTGCGCTCTGCCGTTGGCGAGGTGCGCGGCGATCTGCCCGCTGCGGCTAACGATCCCATTATTACCAAGGTATCGACGGCGGGCTTTCCTGTGGTCACTTACTCAGTTGCCGCTAGCAATATGAGCGTCGAGGATCTGTCTTGGTTCGTTGATGATACGATCACCAAGCGCCTCTCTGATATCCCAGGGGTCAGTACGGTAAGCCGTGTTGGCGGTCTGGAGCGTGAGATTACCGTAGCCGCCGATCCTATTGCACTGAGCGGTTTAGGGTTTCCAGTCTCGCAGTTATCCCAGCAACTAACAGGTATTCAACAAGACAGCTCAGGCGGTGAAGCTGAGGTCGGCAATACGACGCAGACCATCCGCGTATTAGGTGCGGTTGAGCGCGCGCGTGAGCTAAACGACTTACAGATTGCCGTACCCACTGGCGGTACGCAAGCTCTAGGACGCTTGGCACAAATCACTGATGGCCCAGCCGATCCAAATTCTATCGCCAAGCTCGATGGGCAAACGGTCGTCGCCTTTAATATCACCCGCTCGCGCGGCGCTAGTGAAGTTGAGGTTATGGAGCGCGTCGATGCTGAGCTTGCCAAGCTCACCCGCGAGATGAGCAATATCGAAGTCGAAAAGGTCTACGACCGCGCCACGCCAATCGCACAAGATTATGATGCCTCAATTAAGATGCTTATCGAAGGCGGAATTTTGGCGGTTATCGTTGTCTTCTTATTCTTAAAAAATGTACGCGCCACTTTTGTAGCAGCAGTCGCTTTACCGTTATCCGTCATTCCAACGTTTTTGGCAATGTATCTGTTTGATTTTAGCTTAAACATCATCTCCTTATTGGCTTTGTCGTTGGTTATCGGGGTCTTGGTCGATGACGCCATCGTCGAGGTTGAAAACATTATTCGTCACTTGCGTATGGGTAAGACCCCCTATGAAGCGGCGATGGAGGCGGCGGATGAGATTGGTCTAGCCGTCGTCGCGACTACCTTTACCTTGATCGCGGTGTTTTTGCCAACGGCTTTTATGGGCGGCGTGGTTGGGCAGTTTTTCCGTCAGTTTGGCTGGACGGCAGCCTTGGCGATTTTTGCCTCACTTATGGTCGCGCGTCTCATTACTCCAATGATGGCCGCCTATATCTTGCGACCTGAAAAACATCGCGTTGAAGTACAAAGCGGTACGATGACGCGCTATCTTAAGATCGTCTCATGGACGCTGAATCATCGCTGGCTGACGATGGGTGCAACCTTAGTGCTGTTCGTTGCTTCGTTAGCTTTAGTTAAGCTGCTGCCGACTTCTTTTATCCCTGACAACGATATCGATCAGACGCGGGTGGCGATTGAGCTGACCCCCGATGTCGCCTTAGAGGATACTGCGCGCGTCGCTGAAATGGCGAGTACGCGTATCTTGGCAATGCCTGAAGTGACCAATATCTTTACCTCCGTAGGCGAGGCGCAGGCATCGATGGACTCAGACTCTGGCGGCAATAAGGCTGAGAATATCGCAGGACTCGATATCGTACTTGCGCCGCGCGCTGAGCGTGGCTCAAAGCAAGCCATTGAGCGCAAGATAAGCCAATTACTATCCGAGGTGCCAGGTGCGCGCTTTACCGTTGGGTTATCGAGCGGCGGCGAGACCGGTTACAACTTCTCTTTGACCAGTACCAATCCTGAGGTGTTAGAGCAGACGGTTCAGCAGATTATGACTGATATTCGCGCCTTGCCGAGCGCAGGCTCAGTGACTAGCGATCGCAGTCTGCCGCGTCAAGAGCTGACGGTGACCCCAGATAGGTTAGCGATGGCGGACAAAGGCGTGACCACCCAAGATATCGCCACGACCTTGCGTATCGCCACCGTTGGCGATTATGAGCAGCGTCTATCTAAGCTTAATTTAGATACGCGGCAGATCCCTATTGTCGTGCGCCTGCCTGATATTGCCAAAGAAAACGTCAATCAGTTAGAAGGGCTGTACGTGCCTAGTATGAGTCCAGCAGGTCAGGGCGTACGCGTCGGCGAGGTGGCGGATCTAAACTTTGGCACCGGTCCTGCGCAGATCAAGCGTTTGGATCGCGAGCGCGCTATTAGTATCACCGTACAGCCCGCTAATGGCGAGCTTGGCGAGTTGGTACAGGCAGTCAAAAACACTCAGACGATGCAAAACCTGCCAGCGTCGATTACGATCATCGATCAAGGACAGGCTGAAAACATGGCCGAGCTGTTTAGTGGCTTTGTCATCGCCATGTCAGTCGGTATCATCTGTATTTTGGGCGTACTGATTCTGCTGTTCGGCAAATTGCTTCAGCCCTTTACTATCCTAATGGCGCTACCGCTATCGATAGGCGGCGCTTTTGTCGGCTTAGTTATCACTAACAGCAGCTTGTCGATGCCATCGATGATTGGCTTCATTATGCTTATGGGTATCGCAACCAAGAACTCAATCTTACTTGTCGATTACGCCATCATCGCGCAAAATCGCGGTTTGGCGCGTTTTGAAGCTATCATTGATGCGTGTCGTAAACGCGCGCGCCCGATTATCATGACGACGATCGCGATGGGCGCTGGCATGTTGCCATTAGTATTTGGTTGGGGTGATGCTGATCCGACCTTTAGGCGTCCGATGGCGGCAGCGGTATTGGGCGGGCTGGTGACTTCTACTTTACTTAGCCTAGTTGTCATCCCTGTGGTATATACGCTTATGGATGATTTATCGAACTGGTTTGCCAGATGGCTTAGGCCGCATGGTAAAACCGATGACAGTGCAAATATGCTAAAGCAGGATACACAGGTGACGTCGAATGAGATATGAGTAGAATCAACATAGTAATACAAGCATATCTATACGAGTCATGGAGCTAAATCGTGCTATTGTTTCAACTAGCAATGGAATAACTCTATATGACAAGGAAGGCCGCTATGAAATTTCTTTTATTTCCTCAAATACAAGCGTACTTTGGCAAGCCAATAGCTGCTTTATTATTAGCGGCTGCTGGCATCGGCATCAGCAGTATAAGCTACGCCGCCACCTATAATATCGATCCCACGCATGCCAATGTCCGCTTCGCTATCGATCATTTTGGTACGTCAACCAATACGGGCGGGTTTTATAATCTAACCGGTCAACTCGAGTACAGCCCGCAGGCCAAAACAGGGGATATCGCCCTCATTATTCCGATGAATACGTTAATGACAGGCAATACCGCCTTTGATATTGTACTTAAAAGTGATGAATTTTTCGATATCGACAAGTATCCAGCAGCGTATTTTAATTCGAGTAAATGGTACTTTAGTGATGCCAGCTCGCCACAAGTCACTCGCGTAGATGGTAATCTGACCCTACGCGGGCAGACCCATCCGGTAACTTTGACGGCGACCAAATTTAATTGTTATCTGAGTCCTATTCTAAAAGCGCGTGTTTGCGGTGGCGACTTTACCACGACCATCGATCGCACCAAATGGGGCATTAGCAAATACACCTTGCTTGGGATGACTGAAAAAGTAGATTTGATGATTCAAATAGAAGCGGCAAGGCAGTAGGGCGTTTTATAGGTTCATTAACAGGCAAAAAGCTGGCAATAAAAAAGGTATCAAGCAAATTGATACCTTTTTATTAAAATAGCGCGTTTTTTATAACTGGTCGCTAAAGAGCGCAATCATAAAAAGCGTATTAGTAGACATTTAGGTTACGAGTTACCATCTTTTAGACTCGCTTCTACTTGTATAACGAGCTTAATGTCTTTCATCATACCGCCATCGGTATAGGTGGTAAGACCCCACTTAGTGCGATCAATAGTAGTCTCAAAATCGCCGCCACATACTTGAGTCTCAAGTGCTGGACTGTCATAGCAGTTGAATTTGGTCGCGGTGAGCGTGATAGGGTGCGTCTGACCATGCAGCGTTAGATCGCCTTTTACTGTCTGTACCTCTTCACCATCAAACTGCCATGATGTTGACTTAAAATAAGCGGTAGGGTACTTGGCAACATCAAAAAAATCAGCAGATTTGAGATGCTTATCAAAGCCTTTGATTCCTGTGCTCAAGCTACCCATAGGAATAGTGATACCTACAAAGCCCTTTTGAGCCTCTGGCTGATAATCAATCATACCTGTCAAACCATAAAATCCACCAGCATTGGTAGAGGTGCCAAAATGATCAACAGTAAAACGGGCTGCGGTATGGCTTGGGTCAAGCTCATATATGGCGCTATGACCTAGTACGCTAAGCATGCCAAGACTACTGACCGCAGTGATAGCAATAGTACGTTTTAATGTTTTAATTGATAAATTCATAATAAGTTATCCTTGTATACTGTAAGAGGTTATTAATGAGCATTCGAAGACTATAATTTCGTTATTCATTTTGGTATAAAAGCCAAAATAACTAAAATCTTTATCGTTTAGCTTATCTTACCGAAATGCGTTATTAGTTTAGCAAATATTTAGCAATCTTGTTGATTACTAGAATAGATGATTGTGTGGTGTTGTTATATTTTGGTTACTGTATTCCCTTTTACTGGTTTAAGCTGTCATGTTCTAAGATCGATACCCAATAAAACAGAGACGTCTTATAGTTAGTTGAATGCAAAACGGTTATAGATTTGAACGCGCTGCTGGTATAAATTTTACTTGCGTGCTGCGTCCCCAGAGGCTGCGCAAAATTCATACCAGCAGCGCTATAACATTTTTACAGTATATCGACTATATTACAGGGCAAAATTAAAACAATTTTTTCTTGCGTACTGTGCCTACGCTACCTGATACTGCAAAAACATATCTCAATTTCCCTGTATCGCCTTCAGATTAAACGGACTATATTTATTGGTTTTATATTTAAAACGGCTTTTAGACGGTGACTATCCTTTATGAGTGAACCGATTAAACAGTCTTTTATCAAAAATAATGCTTGGCTCATAGCGCTGACCTGTCTGCTTTTGGGCGGGGCATTGCTTGGTATCTCAACCAACTTAGCCAAGTACGCAGATGAGATTGGACTAACACCACTGGCTTTTTTATTTTGGTCAATTGCGGGTGCGGTCATTATCTTGCTTGTCGTCGCCTATATGAGAGGCGAGCTATTAGCGCCAAGCAAGCGTAGTTTTGAGTATTACATCGTTGCCGCTTTGGTCAGCGTCGCAGGCTCAAACTTGATATTTTTCTCCGCTATTCCACACGTAGGCGCAGGTTTTGTGGCGCTGATAATCTCCTTGCCGCCGCTGCTGACTTATTTGGGCGCGCTTATGCTGAGTATCGAGCGCTTTAGTACAGTGCGCGCGCTCGGTGTCGCCGCTGCGCTTATAGGCGTTGGTGTACTGGCAGCGCGTAAATTTGCGACGCCAGATACCAGCGTCTTTTGGATCTTAATCGCGCTTTGTGGCCCTGTGCTGCTAGCGATTGGTAATATTTATCGCACGCTTCGCTGGCCGGATGATGCCTCACCTATTGCACTCGCGCCTGGCATGCTGATCGCCGCGGCTATTATGCTCGGCCTAGTAGGGGTACTGCCTAGTTTTTCACTTATAGTCTCGTTAGACAATACTCACTCAATACTATTAATCCTTGTGCAAGCTATCATCTTTGCGGTGCAGTTTGTCCTGCTATTTGTACTACAAAAAACGGGTGGGCCTGTGCTACTAAGCCTACTTGGCGCTGTCGGTGCTATCGTTGGCGTGCCCGTCGCTGTTCTCTTGCAAGGCGAAGCGCCGCCTGAGGGGTTAATCTTAGGCGGCGCTTTGATCGCCCTCGGTGTGATGCTAGTCACTTGGGGCGGTATGAAGATGGCTAGGCTATCAAAGTAGGCTTTATGCTGACTTATCAATAAGCGCTTTTTTTAAATCCTTTAAAATCATTCTAAAAAATAAATCTCAGCGGCCGCGTTGTTGAAGGTTTGCTTACCGTTTTTAAAGCCCGCTAGCGCTTGCGCATTGGTACGGATGGCTTCGATCTCGTCTTTGGCTTCTAGTATTACCAGCGTTGCTGGCGCGCCAACCACTATCTGGCTCTGCATAGATAATAGTTTGGCGGCGTTTTGAGTGATCATATCAAAGGCATCTGCAATCTCATCATCGGTAGATAATTGCGCGATATTGGCGTACATATTCGCCATGCGTATGAGCGACGCATCGCCAAAAGGGGTAAAGGCATTTAATATGTTGTTGCTTGAGATCATGGTTTTAACGCCCAACTCTGCGAACGGATTGGCATTGACCGTGCCTCTAGGGATAAGCGCTTCGTAATTACTGCCATTGATGTAGATATCAGTAGCAGGCAGCACAATTAGGGCAATATCCGCCTGTTTGAGTAGTCCTGCCATCTCACCGCGCTTCATCTTGTCCATCGCCGCAAGCTTGGTCACATGTCCGATAGAGACGCGGCCTTGATAACCACGTTTGATGGTCTCCTCTACCACTTTTGGAATGCTAGAGTCTTTAGGATCCAAATCAAAATCTAAATGAAAGTCAACATCGACGTCATACTCTTGAGCGATATCGAATATCAGCTCGATATGCTCGTCTGGGTTGTCGTCTTTGTAAGGGCAGCCGCCTATCAGATCCGCGCCTTGCTCCAGCGCTTGTTTAAGTAGTTTAAGGGTTTTGGGTTTGGTCGTTAGTCCTGACTGGGCAAAGACGCATATCTCAACATCGATAGCAAAGGCATATTTATCGCGCGCCTTTTTGATAGCGTCAAAAGCACGCATTTCAGTCTTTTCATCAGTCTCTACAAAGGTGCGCAGACCGACGGTACCTTTTTTTATCGCCATCTCTAAAACTCTTGAGGCGCGCTCGAATACATCTTGGGTAGTAAAGTTCTCTTTGGCCTTGCCCGTCTGTTCGACGGCCTCATCAAGCGTGCCTTTTTCTACGCTACAACGGTCTAAAATACAGGCTTTATCCAGATGAATATGACTCTCAAAAAACCCTGAACAGACAAAGTTGCCTTT
>NZ_JBQQFC010000090.1:0-9186 GCF_052258445.1 Psychrobacter sp. T6-1 | reverse complement strand
AAGAAGTCGATTATCTATTAGACGCGACCAATGGATTGTTTGATGATACGGACTTAAACCGCGAAGACGTTATCAGCACTTGGGCAGGCGTGCGTCCGCTGATCTCCGATGGCGGTGATGGCAAACGCGTCAGTCCTAGTAAAGAAAAGCGTGATCATAGCGTTTGGCTCGATAATAATCTTGTTACCGTCAGCGGTGGCAAGCTCACCACCTTTCGCCTTATTGCCCTTGATGTACTTGAGAAGTGTCAACAAGTACTCGCGCTTAGCGATACCACTATGCAAAACCAAACAGTAAGTGGTGACCAAGTCTTTAGTAACCCCACCCCTACCCATCCTAAATTTGCCACTTTACCAAAACCTCTACAACAGCGCTTGCAAGGGTTTTATGGTCTACAGCTTGATAGGTTACTAGACATAGCGCATGACGACGAGTTAGCGTATGTCACCGATAGCAATACTATTTGGGCCGAGATTCGCTTTGCCGCGCGCTTTGAGCAAGTCATTCATTTAGATGATCTACTACTGCGGCGTACGCGCTTAGGTTTGATTCTCCCGCATGGCGCGATGACACCGCTTATTAGCGCGAGACTGAAGCAAATCTGTCAGCAAGAGCTGGGCTGGGATGAGCAAAAGTGGCAACGAGAAGCCGCTCGCTATAGCGAGTTGTGGCAACGCTATTACCATTTGCCTGCGGCTTAGTGCTTCTTCGAATTATTATAGAAATCAGTGTTCTGGATTAGTGCTACTGGTGTAAATTTTTACATAAACTATCTGTGTAACTCTACAGATAGTCAACCGATCTTGAAAGTGGTACAAGGCAGACGAGCGCAAGTACTACGATAGTAGGCTAAGCGAGTCTAACGCTGTAACACTTTAAGAGCGGTTCGACTATAGTTAAGGACAACTATGACCACCTCTCACGACCCGATTTATTTCTTAGCTATCGACAACGGCACCCAAAGCGTCCGCGCGCTTATCTTTGATCAATTCGGCAGCGAGATTGCCAAAGCCCGCGTGCCTATCGAGCCGTATTTCTCCGAGCAGCCCAATTATGCCGAGCAGCACGCCGACTACTATTGGCAAAAGCTATGGGAGGCCTGCCAAAAGCTGTGGCAAAGCTGCGATATTAAACCTGAGCAAATCGCCGGTGTCAGTCTCGCCACTCAGCGTTATACGATGATTTGTTTGGATAAAGACAAACAGCCGCTACGTCCTGCTATCGTTTGGATGGATTTGCGCCGCGCTGAGACTCATGACATCGGTTTTTTAAACCCAATTACAAAAATCATCGGCATGGGCGAATTGGTAAAAGACGCGCAGCAAAAAGCCCGTTGTAATTGGCTCGCGCAAAACGAGCCAGAGACTTGGGCCAAGACCGCCCACTACGTCAACCTCTCCGCCTACCTCACTTATCAGCTAGTAGGTGAACTTATCGACTCAAATGGTCATTCGGTCGGCTATTTGCCGTATGACTACAAAGCACAAACATGGCTCAAACCCAAAGATCTTAAATGGCGACTGTTTAGCTGTACCCCCGAGCAAATGCCCAAAATCATTCCGCCGGGGCGAAAGCTCGGTCAAATTAGCGCGGCAGCAGCCAAAGCTACGGGTATCTTAAAAGGCACACCAATGATCGCTGCCGCCAGTGATAAGGCGTGCGAAGCCCTAGGCGCAGCGGGGTTTGCCGCCGATACCGCGTGTCTTAGCTTTGGCACCACCGCTACTATTAATACTATCTCCCCCGATTACTTAGAGGTCCTCAAGCACATGCCCGCCTACACCGCCGCCGCCCCGCACTACTACAACCACGAGTACATGATTTATCGCGGCTTTTGGATGGTCAGCTGGTTCAAAGAACAATTCGCCCACTACGAGCAAGAGCTTGCTAAAACCCAAGGCATCGACACCGAAAAACTCCTCGATGCCGCCGTCAAAGACATTCCAGCCGGCTGTATGGGACTCATGATGCAGCCGTATTGGTCACCCGGTGTCCGTCATCCGGGGCTTGAAGGCAAAGGCGCACTTATCGGTTTTGGTGATGTGCATACGCGCGCGCATATTTATCGCGCCATCTTAGAAGGGCTGGCTTACGAGCTTAAACTCGGTTTTGATACCATCGAAAAACGTACCGGCAAACCCATCAAACACCTGCGCGTCTCAGGCGGCGGCTCCCAAAGCGACGCTGCCATGCAGCTCACCGCCGACATCTTTGCCATGCCCGCCTACCGCCCGCACACCTATGAGGCCACTGGCCTCGGCGCTGCCATCAACTGCGCGGTGGGTCTCGGCGTCTATCCTGACCACGCCGCAGCCAGCAAAGCTATGACCCATTTAGGCGACGAATTCTTACCTATTGAAGCCAACGTGCAACTCTACAAGCGTCTGTATAACGAAGTCTATCTGAAGATGTACGAGCGCCTAAAACCCTTATACCAAAGCATTCAAGACATCACAGGATACCCCGCCAAGTAGTCTGGACGAGTTTGAAGTGTAGAAGTATTAGGCGTGGTCAAAAGGTGGGATGATTGTGCCGAAGAGGTTATGGGAGCTGATCGCGCCTTCTGCTTGTATCTGTACCCCTAAGCGTGGCGGGCACTAATGGCTGATGGCATTCCTGTATACTCGATACTACCCTCAGCCAAGTGCCCGCAACCCGCTTAGTCGCACAGGATACCGCGTCAGTCACGGCTAAGACGCGTCTCAAGGCAACACTATAATTAGCTTATTAAAGTCTACTCTGACAAGTAATTTTGATATAAGCTATAGAATAAAACAGCTTCTCTACTCAAAAAATTTGAGTTGTTAATATATAAATATAGGTTCCTATGCAAATCTCTAATCTAAGAATAAAGGGTTTCAAGTCATTTGGACCTGAAGGTGTTGATATACTGCTAAAGAACAAACTTTCAGCTTTCATTGGTCTTAATAGTTCTGGGAAGACTACCGCCTTAGAGGCTTTGAGAAAGCTATTTGGTTCAACATTATCAGAAAGAGAGCTTGTAAGAGAAGACTTTCACATTGGCAAGGAAGAGAACTCAGAAAACATAGTAAACCGTGAGCTTTCTATCGAAGCAAAAATTCAGTTTTCTGAGGAAGAAAGCGAAAGTGATGCTATTGTCCAGTTCTTTCCTGATATGGTTATTAACGGTCAAGGTCAAGACCCCTATGTTCGTATTAGACTTGAAGCAAAATGGAAAAAATCTGACATTGAGCCTGACGGTGAGTTTGAATTCGAAACTTATTTCATAAAAGTTGCCGACGGTGAAATAGCGAATGAAGATAATAAAACTAAACTCAGTCCTCATCTAAGACAATTGATACAAATTTTATATGTGCCTGCGATTAGAAGACCTTCCGAACAGATTAAATATGCTTCAGGTAGTATCTTATATAGAATCCTCCGAAAAATTCAGTGGGATGACTCATTTAAAGTGGACTTTGATGAAAAAATACATGAAATTAATGAGGCTTTTAAAGGCCTCGCTGAATTTAACGTTATTCAAGATGTAATTAAAAACGTATGGGGTCAATTTCACAAAGATGAGCGTTATAAAGATACAGCTTTAGGTTTTAGTGCTAGTAGTTCGGATGAAATCTTAAAAAAGCTAGAGATTTCTTTTAGCCCTACAGGTACTCACAAAGAATTTTTTATTCATGAGTTAGGTGATGGATATCGTTCGATGTTTTATCTTACATTGGTATGTGCTTTATTGGATATTGAAGAGCAGTTAGCAGATAGAAGCAATAACGAAACTCTAAAAGCTACTCGTCCCTTGTTAACTATATTAGCCATAGAAGAGCCTGAAAATCATATTGCACCTCAATTACTCGGTCGAGTAGTTAAAATTCTAAATACTATTTCAAAACAAAACCATTCACAAGTATTGTTATCTTCTCATACACCTTCAATTGTCAAAAGAATAGATCCTGAAAGTATTCTACATTTTAGAATTAATGAAAGTTATGAGTCGCAAGTTAGCATGATTGTATTGCCTGAAGAGAATGATTTAGCTTATAGATATATTAAGCAAGCAATACATAATTATCCAGAAATATATTTCGCTAGATTAGTAGTTATTGGTGAAGGTGATACAGAGGAAGTTATTTTTAATCGTTTTATGGAGATAGAAGGTGTTGATTTCGATGACAATATTATCACTTTCGCCCCATTAGGTCACAGATTCGTCAACCACATATGGAAACTACTGAACGCTTTACAGATTCCTTTCATTACCTTATTAGACTTGGATTTAGAGAGAAATGGGGGTGGCTGGGGAAGAGTTAAATACGCTCTTCAACAATTAATTAAAATTGGGAAGGACAAAAATGAACTCTTAGCTTTAACAGATGGAAGTATTTTTTCAGATGAGCGACTGGAATCCATGCATAATATGGAGTTAAATGAACGCAATATTGAAATAATGTATCTATGGATTAGAAGACTGAATAGATATGATGTTTATTTCTCGGAACCTCTAGATTTAGATTTTTTGATGCTAAAGAGTTATACAAGCTTCTATAAAGATACTATTCCGAAAAATGGCGGACCACAAATTCCGAATAAGACAAGTGAGCTTGATAAATTTAATGTCAAAATAGCTAATGGTGTTCAAGCAACTCTAAAATCAGCAGATGCTACTGGTCACACTTATACTCCCGAAGATAGAGAGTTGATGATTTGGTACAACTATCATTTTTTAGGTAGAGGAAAACCAACAACTCATATTCTTGCTCTGGCTAAAATGACAGAAGAGGAAATAAAACAGTCCTTCCCACCTTTATTCACTACTCTTTTCAAACGTATGAACGACTTACTTATTCACTCATAATATAGGTTTCGGTATTAAAACACTCATATCGCTTTAGATATTTAATTTGTAGTAGGTGAATAGAAATTGTTATGAAAGTTATTAGTTCGGAAGACTGGCTTCCCAGTGATAGTTTAGAACTTGAAGACAATGCGTTGGATGCGGTTAAAAGCATGAGTAACTGCTTAATCTTAGCTGGACCAGGTGCTGGTAAAACAGAAATGCTAGCCCAAAGAGCAAGCTATTTATTAGAAACGAACACTTGTAAATACCCTCGAAAAATTCTAGCTATTAGTTTTAAGAGGGATGCTTCTTATAATTTAAATGAAAGAGTTGAAAAACGCTGTGGAGATGAATTAGTTAAGAGATTTGATTCACTCACGTTTGATTCTTTTGCTAAGCAAATTTTAGACAGGTTTAAGAAAGCACTACCTAACGGTGTTAATGTTGCTGACCAGTACGAAGTTTTGTTAGGTGATAAAGAAATACTGGAGCTTTATGAAAGGGAGGGTACAACTCTTCATTCTTATGCTATAAAAAAGCAAATAATGAAGACTCATAACGAGCAGCTTCTAACAGACTTCAGTAATTCGCCTAATGATGCTAGAAAGAGAGTATGGTTACAATTATTAAATTCTAATCCATCAAAATTATCGTTTCCAATGATAATGCGCTTAGCTGAACTCATCATAAATACTAACCCTAAAATAAAAAAGTATCTTCAAATGACTTATCAATTCGTCTTTCTTGATGAATTTCAAGATACTACAGACATTCAATATGACTTATTTCAAAGCTGTTTTATTAATAGCAGTTCTACATTTACAGCTGTGGGTGATGATAAACAACGTATAATGTTATGGGCTGGTGCGAAAGAAACAGTATTTCAGGATTTCATAAATGATGCTGGTGCAAAGCAAATTAACCTTCATATGAATTATCGTAGTGCGCCTAAAATTGTTAATTTATTAAACTATTTCAGTGAGCATTTACTAAGAGATAATCATAAAGCTACTCCTTCTACTAGATGGGAAGTAGATCAAGGTGAATGCAACATATGTTTTTTCAATAGCCCTGAGAATGAAAAACGAGATTTATTAGTAGACGTTAATAGATGGATTACCCAAGATAGTATTGACCCCAGAGATATATGTATTCTAGTGAAGCAACAATTAGACGTTTATGTCGGTGAGATGATAGGTTACTTTTGCAAAAATAATATCAAGACTAGAAATGAAGACAATTTTTACGACATTCTTACTGAGGAAATATCAATATTCATCGTTAATATGATGTATAGATGTTTAGACAATACAAATACTGAAACTAGGAAACAAACTTTTGATTTTATAAGCTATTTGTATTCAGAACTTGATAATCAAAAGCTCTTGAATATGGAGAAAAAACTATTCAAATTTATAAAATATGCTCGGAATAAGTACGACTTTGATAATTTAACATTTGATACAATCAAAGCATTGCTGAAAGATGCTAGAGAGTTAGTAGATGAGAGAAGATTAAAAGCTCAATTTCCTAAATATAAAAATCAGATAGAGCTAGATAAACTTCTGAAGAAATTAGATGATGAGTTATGGAAAGCTTATCAGATATCTGAAAGTTTAGAGACTTCTTTAGATACTCTTTTAGGTAAAGATACTATACCTGTTATGACTATTCACAAAAGCAAAGGACTTGAATACCATACAGTAGTGTTTATAGGATTGGAAGACGGTGCTTTTTGGACGTATAAAAATCAATCTAATGAAGACAATCGTGCTTTTTTTGTAGCACTATCTAGAGCTAAAAAGCGAGTCATATTTACTTTTAGTAAAGAAAGACAAGATAAATTTGGTAGAGTGAGAAATCAATCTTTTGAAAATATTCGTCCTATACTTGATACTATGAACAGCTCTGGTCTAGTTAACATAGATAATAGAATGAGTCCGTGAATTAATAACATTGTATTGCTCAGCCATTGTCAACACGATCATATCGTACTAAGAATAGCAACTTTTCTACTTTAACCTGCTATAATAAGTTTTTAAGTTATCTCGTTTATAAGCATTCCTTACGCAAGAAGCACTAAGATCAAATAACACTAAACGCCGCATAAACCCGATTTAACCCCTCACGCAGTAGCGCCTCAGGACAAGCCACATTAATACGCATTTTTAGATGTCCCTCACTACCGTATTTAATCCCTGAATTAAGCTCAACTTTAGCGTCACGCAGTTTGTCATACAGCGCCTGATCATCTTGCGCATACGCTGAGCAATCCAGCCAAATCAAATACGAAGCCTCAGGACGCATCACCTTAATATCAGGCAGATGCCCTGATAAAAAATCTATCGTAATCTCGATATTTTTTTCGATATAAGCCAGTACCTGCTCAAGCCACTCGCCACCCTCTTTATAAGCGCTTTGCATCACGGTATAAGCAAATAAATTGAGCTCGTATTCATCATTCAAATTCTGCTGCTGGCTGATTTTTTTGATCAGCGTCTCATCTTTAGCAAAGATCATTGAGCCTTTGATACCGGCGACGTTAAAGGTTTTAGTCATCGAGGTCAGGCTGACGACGTTATGCGCGTATCCTTCGGCTTCTGCTAACTTTAAAAACGGTGTAAATTTATAACCACTTAACGTCAAATCTTGATGGATCTCATCACTGACAATTGCTACATTGTGCTTTTTACATAACTTAAGCAGCGCTTTAAGCTCGTCGGTTGTCCAGACGCGCCCGCCCGGATTATGCGGATTGCATAGCAGATATAATTTAACTTTATTATCGATAATTTTAGCTTCGATATCGTTTAGATCGAGTTGATATTTACCGTCGACTTCCTTTATTGCTGAGGTCACCAGCGTGCGCTTATTTTGCTTCACCTTAGTCATAAACGGCGTATAGATGGGATCATTGACCAGTACCGCATCGCCTACTTCAGTAAAAATATGCATCATCAGCGCCAGGCTTGGCACCACGCCTGGCGAAAATAAAATATTGTCTTGAGCCAACTGCAAACCATAACGACTGCCGTGCCAATTAATAATCGACTCGTACAAGGCATCGGTAGGTTTGGTATAACCCAAGATGCCGTGATCCACCACACGCTGTAAGCTATCTAAAATAGGCTGCGCTGCTTTAAAGTCCATATCAGCGACCCACAGCGGAATAGTATCATCGCTATAGTGCCATTTGAGTGATCCCGTCCCGCGTCTATCGATTATCTCATCAAAATTATATGGCATGAGCATTCTCCTTTATATCAGTGAATAGCGAGTGTGTTTTTGGGCTATAACTGCTCATTCGTCGGCTTAAATAACCTTTGAGAGTTTAACACTATCATTACTTGCATGATGCGCAAGAATTAGTGTTACATTACTGTGGCGGACTCTATATCTCATCAGTTTATCGATGCCAGAGTATGCTGATAGTGTACTATTTATAAGATATTGGCACTTGCCAAAACCACTACCTGAGCCAAGATGGCTTATTTAAAAGGACTTAAAATTATGAAAATGGAATTTTCACGAAGCTCTGCACTCAAGATGAGCGTGCTGACTTTAGCAATTGCAAGCGTCGCTGCTTGCTCCAATATAACTACCGCCGCCGAGGTTCAACCGATGGCTGCCGGTGCGACTAGCAGTACGGCCCTCATTTTGGGCAATAGCGCTATGTCTACTGGCACGAACGACACCGTCGCTATCGGTAATATGGCGAACGCCGGACTTAATTCAGCGACAGCTATCGGCGGTCAAGCTAACGCTGCAGGTCTGGGCTCAACCTCTGTCGGTTGGCAATCAAAAGCCACTGCCGAGCGCGCACAAGCCTTTGGTCATCTCGCTAATGCAAGCGGCGTACGCGCAACCGCTGTTGGCGAAGCGGCTATGGCAGGAGGCACCAACGATACGGTCGCTGTCGGTAATAAAGCCAATGCAGGTCTAAACTCAGCAACGGCTGTCGGCGGTGAAGCCAATGCCGCAGGTCTCGGCTCAACCTCTATCGGCTGGCAGTCCAAAGCCACTGCTGAGCGCGCGCAAGCTTTTGGTCATATCGCCAACGCTAGTGGCGTTCGTTCAACCGCCGTCGGTGAGGCGGCCGCCGCACAAGGGGCAAACTCGGTAGCTGTAGGTAACAAATCTATGGCAGGCGGCATGAACAGCATCGCTATCGGTAATGGCGCAATGGCAGCAGGCAATAACCAAGTCGTCTTAGGTAGCGCCGGACAAGTACAATCGAGCACCGCATCACAGTCGGGTACGGTCAGAATCGTGACTATCGATGACAACGGCACTTTGGGCACGATGCTGGTTGACTACTACAAATCCGCTCGTTAAACCATCACTGGATAATATTGGCACAGCTGTAAATCAGA
>NZ_JBQQFC010000089.1:0-9252 GCF_052258445.1 Psychrobacter sp. T6-1 | reverse complement strand
CGCCTGCGTCGGCGGCTAGCTATGTCAAAAACTCATGGCAAGTCATGGAGCCTGAGACATTAGAGCTGCCAAGTTTGCGCGGTTCAGGCTTGAGCTTTGATGAGCAGTATCAAAACAAAATGCTTGGGGCATGGTCACTGCAAAATATCAATGGCCGGGTTAAAATGGAGCATGATCCTTGGATTCAACAGACTGTCAAGGACATGACATGGCGCATTAATGCTCAAGCGCGTCAGCAAGCGCCTATGGGGTTAGTACTCATAGATAATCCAAGTATCAATGCTTTTGCAGCGCCAGGCGGCGTTATCGGTATCAATACAGGTACGATACTTGCCGCAAGTAGCATGGATGAGCTGGCAAGCGTCGTCGCTCATGAGGTGGCGCATATCAGTCAGCGTCATTATGAGAGCGGTGCAGATGAGCGTAAAAAAGCACTGCTGATGCAAATCGGCGGGATGCTCGCTGCTATCGCGGCTTCTGCGGTTGATGGTAATGCAGCGGCGGCAGTGATGGCGGGTAGTCAGACGGCATCGATGAATAGTAGCATGGCCTTTAGTCGTAGCAATGAGCGTGAGGCAGATCGCGTCGGTATGCAAATCATGACGCAAGCGGGCTATGACCCAAGAGCGATGCCTAGATTTTTTGCGACTATGAATCAAAGAAGCCAGCTTAATCAAACTGCCAATCAATTTATGCCAAGTTTTGTACGCTCGCATCCGCTTAGCAATGAGCGTTTGAGCGAAGCACAGACGCGGGCCCAGCGTTACTCGTCCTTGAGCTTAAGTGAGCAGCAGCGTCATCAAGCGCTATTTGATCTATTGCACTGGCGCGTACAGGTCACGGGCAAACATGTCTCTGAAACTGCTCTTAAGACCGCTGCTAATAATAGCCTTGGGGCTAAAGTTGCGCTGATGTACTGGTACGGCGATCAGCAGCGTTATGCTAATGCCAAAGATATCATGAATGAGCTACAGACTCTGCCAATCGCCCAGCGCCAGATGCTTGAGCCTTTATTGTCAATTACTTATAGCCAAATACTCAGTGATCAAGGCAAGTGGCAGCAGGCTGCGCAATTATTACAAAGCCAGCAGCGCCTGTACCCTGAGCGTCGTGATTTGCGGCTGTATTTAGCTGAGGCTTTGACCAATAGTAATCAGCCCGCGCAAGCACAAGCTTTAGTAAAGTCGCTCACGCAGCAAGACCCAAGCGATCGTTATGCATGGCAAAGTATGCAGCTGGCTAATGAAAAACTGGCCAAAACGACGGATTCAAAGGCATTGGCTGATATTGCTACGATTAATGCACTACGCTACCGCAGTCAAACCCAATTGTGGAGTGGGCGCTATGATAGTGCTTTGACCTCGTTAAACCAAGCTCAGCAGCTAACTAAGAAACTACAAAGCACCGCACAAGCTCGAAGCGCGCCGCCTTTGCTTGCAAATATCAATGCTGAGATCAAAGACGTCAAAACCGCCAAAGACTTTGAGCCTTAAGCGGTTTTTAGATAGTTTATATAAGTCGGCTTATATCAAATAGGCCATAAACCGTCTAGTTTAAATGGCTTTTGTAGACGCTTTATTTTTTAGACGACTAGTAGGGTTAGCCTTGTAGCGCTTCTTTAACCAATTTTGATATTACCGCAGGATCAGCGCGTCCTGCGGTTTTGGCTTTGAGTGCGCCCATCACGCTACCCATATCACGCATAGAGGTCGCGCCTTGTGCTGCAACCTCGCTATTGACCAAGGCGGCAAGCTCGCTATCATCCATCTGCGTCGGCATAAAACCATTGATGATATCAATCTCAAACTGCTCTTTGTTCGCAAGATCCTCACGATTATTCTCAGTAAAGATAGCGAGCGATTCTTGGCGCTGCTTGAGCTGTTTTTGTAGTACCTCTAAAACGTCAGCGTCACTCAGCTGGGTTTGACGGTCAATCTCGATTTGTTTGATAACCGCTTGTACATTACGCAGCACTTTGACGCGCTCAAGCTCACGAGCTTTCATCGAAGTTTTGATGCTATCTGATAGCACTTGTTTGAGGTCGCTCATAATTATTATTCCTTATTTTTAAAAGTTGATAGATCAATATGAATAGCAAAAATAATAGCATAAAAAACGCCACTGATATCAATCGATAGCAGTGGCGTTGGTATAGCGCTTGTAGTACTCACATTTGAGCTATGGGCTCAATAGTGTTTAGTACATACGAGTGGTGCGGATAGTTTCGCGTTGCAACTTCTTTTTATAACGCTTTACAGCAGCCGCTTTTTTGCGCTTGCGCTCTTGCGTTGGTTTTTCATAAAATTCGCGTTTGCGTACGTCTGATAGAACGCCAGCTTTTTCACAAGCACGCTTAAAACGGCGGATAGCGATATCTACGGGTTCGTTTTCTTTAACCTTAACTGCAGGCATGAAGACTCCTTATTGGGATGAGATACAAAGGCATTAGTTTGGCTGTGTATTAGTATTTAGCCGTAACATCTCAAGATTACAGGCATCAGCTCAAACTAGGATAACTTGTGCACGGTGCACAAGGGCGGTAATTATACTCAAAAATACCTACAAAGTCAAAGCTTAATCTTCTTATGTGATAGCTATACTGACTCATCTCTGAGGGTTATAACAATAAGCGCTGAAATAAAATAAGCACTATAAGCTCTAGCTAAATGTAATGACCGCGCACAAAAAGTCCATACGGTTTATACGTATTAAAAGCAGTTTATGGTATGATAATTTTATAGTATCACAACATATTCAGATTGATTTAAACAAGGATTTTGGGATGAAAAAGACAGTACTAAATGCATCATTATGGACAGCGTTGCTCATCGCTTCAGGCTTAAGTCTTAGTGCTTGTGGTGGAGGGGTAGATTCTCATGATGTTTTTGCTGTTGAACGTGTCAATGCTGCAGCAGATCAAGCTCGCGCTAATGCTCCAGAAGCTGAGGACTTTGAGTTTCCAGAGACTGCGCCTATGGTTATCGCTGAAACTGACGCTACAGAAACTACCGCAATGGATGATGCAATGGCAGCACCAGCTGATGCCGCTGCCCCTGCTGAGGACTTAGCGGTCAACGTGGGTGCTGAGCTATATAATAAGCAATGCATGGCATGTCATGCGACAGGGTTGCTCAACGCCCCTAAATATGGTGACGCAGCCGCTTGGGGACCTCGTATCGAAAAAGGTGTTGATACGCTAACATCTCATTCAGCCAACGGTTTTAATCAGATGCCAGCTCAGGCTTATAACGGCGTGACCGAAGATCAGATCCGCCAAGCGGTCGAATACATGATCGATGCAGCCAGCTAATAGGCTATAAGTAGAGGGTTGTCTTGCGCTAATTTTTGTATGTATAAGGAGCTATGATGACTAGTCAGCAAAAAGCCTCACCCAAACGTCCGCTAGTCAAAGGGATTTTGATAGCCTCTAATCTTAGCTTGTTCTTTTTATTGAGTGCTTGTAGTAGCGATGAGCCTGTTAGTGACAGTGCTACAGTTGAAACGACTACGGCTGATCCTGAGGTAGTAACAGTAGCGCCAGAAACAGAAATTGTAGCGGCAGTCGAAACTGACTCTGTAGCGCCAAAAACAGAGGTCATTCAGACAGACGCTACTGAGAATGAATCCGCTGACGTCGTTCTTGCAAGTGATGCAGGTGTCACTCTTTATGAGTCAAACTGTAAAGCCTGTCATGCCAGTGGACTCCTCAACGCGCCTAAATACGGTGACAAAGCAGGATGGGCGTTAGCACTACAAAAAGACAAGCAAACCCTATACCTGCATTCTGCAAACGGTTTTAACAAGATGCCAGCGCAAGCTGTAAACGGCGTCACAGAAGCGCAAGTCAAAGCGGCTGTAGATTATATGTTGGCAGCTGTAAGCTAATATCCGCTATTGAAATTTGCTAAGCTAACCGTCATTGTGGGTTCACAGTGACGGTTTTTTATGGCTGCTGTTTTGGACTAAGTGATAATACAATCGGCAGCACCGTAAAAGCCATGACAAAGGATAAAGTATGAAAGTATTGGGACTTGAGACCTCTTGTGATGAGACCGGTCTGGCTATTTTTGATAGTGAGCAAATCAGCAGCGATAATAAAGGTCTCGTTGGGCAAGTGTTGTACTCTCAGGTAGAGCTTCATGCTCTCTACGGCGGGGTGGTACCTGAGCTTGCCAGTCGTGATCATATTCGTAAACTCGTCCCACTACTTAACGAATTGCTTGCGCAGTGCGATATCGAAAAAAGCGATATCGATGCGATCGCCTACACCAAAGGTCCAGGTCTGATCGGCGCGCTGATGACGGGCGCGTTATTTGGGCGCAGTTTGGCTTATGGCTTGGATATTCCTGCGATTGGGGTGCATCATATGGAGGGGCATTTGCTGGCACCACTTATGGGCGCAAATCCACCCGCATTTCCTTTTGTATCCTTGCTCGTCTCTGGTGGTCATACGCTCCTGATCGCCGCACATGGTATTGGGGAGTATGAGATACTCGGTGAGTCGATAGATGATGCAGCGGGTGAGTGCTTTGATAAAGCTGCCAAGATGTTGGGTTTGCCATATCCTGGCGGTCCCAATGTCGCCAAACTAGCAGAGAGTGGTGATCCAAGCGCTTACGATTTACCGCGCCCTATGCTCCATCGCGGCTTGGACTTTTCGTTTAGTGGTATGAAAACCGCGGTGCATAATTTGATTAAAGATACGCCGCACTCAGGAGGCTCAGGTCATAAAGATGAGAGCGACTCACAAGTGCGTGCCGATATTGCTGCGAGCTTTCAACATGCAATGGTCGATACGCTAGTGAAAAAATGCGTTAAAGCCCTCAAGCAAGTAAATATGAATAGGCTAGTTATCGCAGGCGGCGTCAGTGCTAATACTCATCTGCGCGAAACATTAGAGACTGAATTGGCAAAGATGGACGCAACTGTACATTATGCACCGCCTGCGTTATGCACGGATAATGGCGCGATGATAGCCTACGCAGGGTACGAGCGTTTGCAAGCTGGGCAGTCTGACGATCTGGCGGTGAGCTGCGTACCGCGTTGGCCGATGACAGAGCTGCCTGCACTGTAAGCGTTCTATATAGTTTTCTCATAGCCTTAAATCATAAAAAAGGATAACGCGATGCAATGGCTAGCCATAGGTGTAGGAGCAGCGATTGGTGCGTGTCTGCGAGCATGGCTGTCCCGCTTTAATATAGCGCACAGTTGGATACCACTGGGCACATTGGGCGCGAATGTCTTAGGTGGTCTGCTGATAGGCCTTGCACTCGTATGGTTTGAGCGGATGGGCAGTGGTCTGTCGGATAATGTCCGCGTGTTTGTGATCACTGGCTTTTTGGGCGGACTGACGACCTTTAGTACCTTTAGTGCTGAGGTTTTTGGCTTTATTCATGATGGGCGTTTGCTGGCGGGTTTAGCCCTGATAGGGTTACATGTTGGGCTGACTTTATTGGCTACTGCTGCTGGGTTTTATTTTTTTAAAATGGTTTTGTGAACTACGATTGATATTAGTTGATATATCAAAATAGATATAAATCTTGTTTACCTGTATCTTATAGGATACAATAATTCTATGTACTCAATATATACCACTGAAGTTTTTGACAAATGGTTTAATAAACTAAAAGACCAACAGGTAAAAAGACGCATACAGGCTCGAATTGATCGAGTTGAAGATGGAAACTTTGGAGATTCTGAACCTATCGGTGAAGGTGTTTCTGAACTACATTTCTTCTTTGGTTCTGGCTATCGAGTCTATTATTGCACGCAGGGGCAAAGAGTCGTTATTTTACTAGCAAGTGGAGACAAATCGACTCAAAGTAAAGATATAAAAATTGCCCTTCAATTGGCAAAAGAGTTAGAGAAGGAGTTATAAATGACTATTAAACTTCGAAAATGGGATAGTGCTGAGCATCTTAAAACTGATGAGGACATGCAAGCTTATCTACAAGCTTGTATTGAAGAATCTAACAACGATGCCGCATTTATAGCAAAAGCTCTAGGTAATATCGCTAGAGCCAAGGGAATGTCACAGTTATCAAAAGATACAGGATTAGGTCGAGAGAGTCTCTATAAAGCACTCTCTGGTGAAGTCAATCCAAGTTTTGACACGATTATTAAGGTTGTTAAAGCTTTAAATTTACGTCTGGCAATTTAAGATATCGAGCCTTTCTTAAATTAACTTGTGTTTTTATTCTGTAGTTAATAGTTTAATTATAGCATTCTATTTTGAATAGGCTGTTTATTTATTATCAAGTCGGTTTTGGTGGTTCCAGTGGGGTATGCCTCAATTTTTAAACAGTATTTTAAAGTCTCGCACGTATTAGTGGTTTTGCTGTAATAGAATCAATATTTTCCTCTATCAGACTCCAATTTTTTATGTATTTTTCGTATTTAGTTGGCAAATTATCATCATCGACTAGAGCCAACATATAATATCCGTCAACGATTATTGCTATAAAATTATTCCCACTATCAACCACAATATATCCACCATTCATCATTTGCATCATAGACCGCGATACTTTTTTTAAATAAATGATGTTCATGGGTGTTTTAGCAATCATAAGTGGTTCAAATTTCTCAAATTCATTTTTTGAACAGTCATTATTGAGTGGTAACCAAAACAGAGAACTACCTATATAATTGAACTCATTAATTAAATCTGATAATAAGTCGAACTGATATGGATTGTCATAGTAATTGGAGAAATCCAAGAGCTGTACTTTATTTGGACAAAAATTTGTATTAAAAGTCGCTCGATTTAGGTCTACAGCTTTTACTACGCCATATAACCATGCGATTTCCTCTTTATTCAAGCAGTCATAAAAGTCTTTGATTGGGTCATTGTCTTTAATCCATGGTCTATCTAGCATATTTAGTCCCCACACTTGTAGAACCACTTAGTTTTACCATATATTTCTGATAGGAGTCTGTAGCCCGTAGTTTCGGTGGAGCTTGCGACACCCAACACGATAGATTAAGATTAACTTAACTATACCGCAATATCGCAGACACTACGTTCAAGGCGCTAGCTATTTTTTAGCCGTTAACCTCGCTGATAGATCAAGTGACTTGCTAATCAAAGAGATTGAGACACTACGCTACGCTTTCAAAGTCGTAAAACAAAAACATCCTTTTTATATCGATGCTATCGTTATTCTACCCGATCACTTGCATATGCTATGCACGATACCAAGCGATGATGCTAATTATTCTGAACGTATTAAACTGATTAAATACTATTCCTCTTATCGTATCGTCAAAACCGAGCATATTTCAAAGAGCCGTCGTAAAAAAGGCGAGCGTGGTATTTGGCAAAGACGATTTTGGGAGCATTGCATTCGTAATGAAGCAGATTATCGTATGCACATAGATTATATCCATCTGAACCCAGTCAAACACGAGTATGTTAAACGGGTTCAAGATTGGCAATATTCATCGATTCGTAGCGGATAGTTTATTACCTGTAGATTAGGTGGTTGAATAACTCTCCAATATATAAATGTTGGGTGTCGTAAACTCCACCCAACCTACGTGTTAGGGAATCATCATGGAACCGGCTTAACAATCCCTTCCAATAAACTCGCAAACCCTTGCATATAAGCTGTATCTTGGTTTGAGCTACGCGTCGCGGCATAGAGTTGACAATGCACGCCATCACCTAAAGGACGCGAGACCACCCAGCCTTTTTTCTCGTATTCTGCAACCACCCAATCGGGGAGGGCGGCAACTCCGCGCTCACTAGCGACTAGTTGAATCAACATCGCGGTTAGCTCAGTGGTGCGGATACGCTTAAAGCTCACATCGCATGGTGTCATAAAGTTGGCAATGATATCTAAGCGCTTGGCTTCAACGGGGTAAGCTATCAAGGTCTCATCGATTAAATCATTAGGCTCAATAACCTGCTGCGCTGCCAAATCGTGTGTTGGCGATAACACCAAACGACTCTCATACTCAAATAATGGCTGATAGCTGATACCGTCTATCGGTAGATTGCTCGTGGTAATCAACAAGTCAATATCACCCTCAACCAGCAAATGATGCGGCTCAGGCTCAAATCCTGTAGCAAAGTCCAGCTCGACATCGGACCATTCGCGGCGATATTGATTGAGTATCGGCATTAGCCAGTCAAAGCAGCTATGACATTCAGAGGCTAGGCGCAATCTGCCCGCTTGCCCATGAGCTAAGCGCTTGAGGTTAGATTTGGTACGGGTGACTTGCGGCAAGATACTATCAGCGAGCGCCAGTACCGTCTTGCCTGCTGGAGTAAAGCTAAGCGGGCGCGTACGACGATTGACTAAGCTGATGTCGTAGTAGTTCTCTAACTCTTTGAGCTGATGGGAGACCGCAGAAGCGGTGACGTGTAGCTCATCGGCTGCGGCGGCTAGCGAACCGTGTGCGCGCAGCGCGGTTAACGTATTAAGATGGCGAAGCTCTAACATAGCGTATCTTTATATTTAAGATGAGATGGATTCATTATAGTAAATATCACAATGAATTTCTTTCAGATTTATAGTTTTCTATTTGATATTAACGCTTGCGTAATAGCAATTGCGAGATAATAACTAAGATCAAAGACGCTGCGAGCAGTAGTGTACCGATAGCATTGACCTCAGGCTTAAGTCCTGAGAAGCGTTAAAAAATTGCACTGCAATTTTAGCTTTGCAAGGGTAATTCTTTAAATAGAATTTCCAAGAAGCTTTTGTAAGGTTTTAAAGCTAGTCTAAAAGCGCTAGCCTACAACAGCTAATATTAAACTAAGAATGGCGTATTAAAATTACTACGCTTAGCGACGACGCAATAAGAGCTGCGAGATAATGACCAATACCAATGAAGCCGCTAATAACAGTGTGCCAATGGCATTGACCTCAGGCTTAAGACCGACACGCACCATAGAATAAATACGCAGCGGCAAGATCTCATAGCTCGGACCCGTGACAAAGGTAGAGACCACCACATCATCAAGCGACAAGGTAAAGGCGAGCAACCAGCCCGCCATCACCGCCGGGAAAATCACCGGAATCAAAATGGTACGTACCATGGTGGACTCAGAAGCGCCCAAATCACGTGCCGCTTCCATCAGCCGCTCGTCCAAACTACTTAAGCGCGCAAAGACAGTGATAACGACGAAAGGTAAGCAAAAGGTGATGTGTGCCAGTAGCAAAGACACAAAGCCAAGCTGCAGACCAATTAATAAAAACAATGCTAGTAAAGATATCGCCAGCACAATCTCAGGCGACATCATCA
>NZ_JBQQFC010000088.1:0-9371 GCF_052258445.1 Psychrobacter sp. T6-1 | reverse complement strand
GCATAACGCACAAGACTCGTCGCGCGCGCTTTTTCCGCGCCTACGCGATCGAGCATCACGCGCTCAACGCCGCCTTGCGGGGACTTTACCCACTGGTGTTCTTCAGACGGTAGCTCAGCACGACGCGAAAAATCTGCATTAATTAGCATAGGATAGTATCCAAATTTGAGTTAAGAGAAGCCAGCTTAAAAGTCTACCTTGCCGCGTAGCGCTTTGGTTTTGCCGCGCTGGGTCTTTTGATCAACGCGTTTACGCTTAGCATTTCTGCTCGGCTTGGTCGGTCTGCGCGCCTTGGCGACTTGAGTTGCTTGCAAGATAAAGGCTTTAAGACGTTCAAAGGCATCAATTTTGTTGCGCTCTTGGGTGCGGTACTGCTGAGCTTTTAACACAAAAATGCCGTCTTTAGTCACTCTGCTATCTTGACTAGCGAGCAAGCGCTGCTTTTGAGAGTCGCTTAGACTTGAGGCGTTAATATCAAAGCGTAAATGTATAGCAGACGAGACTTTATTGACGTTTTGCCCGCCTGCTCCTTGTGCGCGAATAGCACTAATCTCGACCTCACTTTCACTTAGGCTAATGGTATTACTGATAAAAATCATAATTGTCTTTTATTGGTTTGAATATTTGGTATATGGGGCATTATTTGATAATAATCTACGCTATTTATGCAATTGTGTAACTTCAGATGTAAAACTTAACTAATAAAATAACGAATTATACTAAGTCAAAAAGCACCTTATCAGGTGCTTTTTTGTGTCTGCTTATTTTACAGAGTTACTCTAATACCTGTCATTGTTTTTGGTATCCATTATCATTTATCAAAGATGATTGGGTATATATCGCCGCTTGTCTTGTGCAATCACCAGTCATCTCTGACCGACTACTTTTGTAGCGATTTCTGCTAAAATATTCAGCGAATAAAATTAGCTACAAGAAGGGTTTTACATGCGCTTGGCCTCAGTGTTTCAAAAAATGCATGACCGTACGCCAAAGCTTGGCAAAGCGGTCTCACTGGCGACGGCGACTGGTGTCATTTTGGGCAATAGCTTTGCAGGTAGCATTCCTGTTTGGCTTATGGGCGCAACCAAAATCATCACTGGTGCTGATGTCGCTGACAAAGCAGTCATCAAAATCGCCAATCACTGGATTAAAAGTAATAATGCGGTAATCGATACGGTACTCCCCAAGAAAGACTGGCGTATCCAGCTGCCAGAGGATGTCGATACCAGCGGTAAGTACTTGCTCGTGAGCAATCATCAATCTTGGGTTGATACCAGTATCGTGCAGTACATTAGCCAAGACCGTCTGCCCCTGACGCGGTTTTTTACCAAATTTGAGCTGATATATATCCCTATCGTCGGTCAGACCTTTTACTTTTTGGACTTTCCGATGATGCGCCGTCACTCCAAAAAACAAATCGCCAAAAACCCTGCGCTACAAGGCAAAGACATCATTGAGGCCAAACGTGCCTGCTCACTGCTCAAAGACAAGCCTTTTACCTTGCTCAACTATTTGGAAGGCACGCGCTTTACTCAGGCTAAGCGCGATAAACAGAACTCCCCTTACACCCATTTGCTCAAACCGCGCGCAGGCGGCCTCGCTCTTGCTATCAACGCTTTAGGCGATGAGATAGACGGAATACTGGATATGACTATCGTTTATCCTGATGGCATTCCGACCTACGCTGATTTATGGCAAGGCAACATTCAGCGCCTAAGCGTCGATGTGCGCTACCTTGAGGTGCCTGATAATTTGGTCGCTGCTATTCAAAACGGTGGTTACGAGGAGGATGAGGACGTCAAAGCGCAGATGTTTGCTTGGGTTGAGCAGATATGGCAAGACAAAGACGCGCGTATTAATGAGATGCTTGCTAAGTTTGAAGAGTAAATTTTTTTTGCAGAGTAAGTTTTTTAGACCTAGATTGAGTAGTTTTATACACAAAAAAGCCCTTTATCTCTCGATAAGGGGCTTTTGTTTATTGCACAATCATAATTACTTGATACGCATGTCACCGGTCTCAACAAAACGCTGATGCCATGACAGTGCCTCATCAAGAATATGCGGCGTATGCAGTGGACCTGACTTCTGAGCGCGCTCATAGTAGTCTTGAAGCATTGGGCGATAGTCTGGATGCGCGCAGTTATCGATAATGAGCTTAGCGCGTTGACGCGGCGATTTACCACGCAAATCAGCAAATCCTTGCTCAGTGACCAAGAACATTACATCATGCTCAGTATGGTCGTGGTGCGATACCATCGGCACGATAGCAGAGATCGCGCCGCCTTTAGCGGTTGATGGACTCACAAAGAATGAGAAATGCGAGTTACGGGTAAAATCACCTGAGCCGCCAATACCATTCATCATCTTGGTACCCATGATGTGCGTCGAGTTGACGTTACCATAGATATCCCCTTCGATCATGGCATTCATAGCGATAATACCTAGGCGGCGAATGACCTCAGGATGGTTGGTAAATTCTTGTGGGCGTAAAATAAGCTTATTACGCAAAAAGTCAATATTGTCATTAAAGCGCTGCAAAGCATCTGGGCTAAAGGATAATGCCGTTGCCGACGCTGATGCCATCTTGCCGCTTAATACTAGATCTAGCATACCATCTTGCAACACTTCGGTATAACCCATCAAATTATCAAACGGGCTGTCTTGTAGACCCATCAACACAGCATTGGCAACGTTACCGACGCCTGACTGTAGTGGCAGTAAGTTCTTTGGCAGGCGACCTTGTTTGACTTCATGATCCAAAAACTCAATGATCTGTGAAGCGATCGTTTTAGAGTTTTCATCAGGATCAGCAAATTTACTATTGCGATCAGGCGCATCCGTCATGACAATACCGACAATCTTATCCAGATCACACTCTAAATAAGGTGTACCAATACGGTTGGCAGGATCGACGATAGGAATTGGCTGACGATGAGGCGGCGCACCAATGTCATCAGGGATGTCATGCATGCCCTCTAATTTCATACTTTGGCGCGAATTGACTTCGATGATGACTTTTTTGGCAGTTTTCAGCCATTGATTATTGGTACCGATACCCATCGATGGAATAATCTTGCCTTCAGGCGTAATAGCAGTCGCTTCGATTAGCGCAATGTCCATATCGCCATAAAAGCCAAAACGTACTTGCTGCTCAAAGTGTGACAAATGCATATCGACGTAATGCGTGTTGCCCGCGTTGATATTGTTGCGCATAGCAGGATCAGATTGAAACGGCGCGCGAAAGTTAACACAGTTAGCTTCTGCCAAAACACCATCGCAGTCGTGAGCGGTAGATGCACCCGTTAGCATACCGATACCGAACTCTTCGCCATTGGCATGAGCTTCTTTGGCACGGTTAGCGATCGCCGTTGGTACAAACTTAGGGTAGCCTGCGCCTGTGAATCCTGCGATACCCAAGGTCATACCGTTTTTTACAAATGAGGCAGCCTCTTGGGCCGACATAATCTTATCGCGTAAGCCTTCGTGTTGTACGCGGTCTTCATGATTGTTAGAGCTCATACTAGTATCCTAATAACGTCCATATTAAAAGTAACCCTCAACTAAGGGAGGGCGTCTGAAAGATTTGTTAATGCAATATCTTGAACAACTTTGCGCCAAAATACAAGCGCAGTGGCATAAGTATACTCGATTTTGGCATTTTTAAGGACACTTAAGTCGGTAAAATTTCGATGATTAATATTAGGGCGTGTTTGATAATTCATAAATGAGCACTGCTGATCGCTAAAATGGTTCCAGACACGGCGCAAGTTGAAGATAATGTCTAGACCTTAGCTAGACTTGCAACACACTGCTTATATAGAGCTGGGGGGCAATTTTAGCATCAGCCTAAAAGGACAGGACTCTTTTTTGCCGTTCCTTTAATAAAAATAGACGCTTAGAATGACTAAACTTACTATTTTTATCTTTGAATCGACTAAAAAATAGTCTCTGTCAGTGCCATGATCGAATATCAAACACGCCCTAATGAGCTAATAAAGTAGCAAGCAACTCATCAATCTCAACCTTAAACTCTTTATCTTCAATCTTGTTCGCAGCGACTTTAGCATTTTGAAGGCTTTGTATCGCCGCCGCTTTATCCTCTTTTTCGATCTGCAGTACTGCCATAGAGTAAGCGATAGAGGCTAGATGATCTTTTGAATTCATCGCTGTCGCCTTAGCTAGCGCTTTGTCATAAATGACCAGCGCTTCATCCAAATCTGCGGTAAAGTCAGCCAGCGTCTCCCACTGCTCAGGATGATTCTTTGGCGTGTCCTCGTTATCTATGCAAAGGGCGTTAAGCTCGCGATAGAGTGTATCAAATTGCAGCTGATCTCCTATGCGATCAGCCTCAATTAAGTCCTCTGCTAAGGCATAAATGGCTTTATAAATTTTGGTATTGATCATGCTTATTGCCCTTTTTTTAGTCTACAGATAATAATACTGATAGCGCTTACATCTTAAGTGCATATGCTACCTGATTCGACATCAAAGGGTTACTATTTAATCTTTTTAAGCACTGATTTACCCTTTTAAAGCACTGAAATTGCCCTCTTATGTAAACTTGAACAAACGCTCAATAACGACTACAATGCTAATGTCCGATCTTTTTATTGCTGTGCTCTGATTTTATTTGAACAATCACTCAAATATATAAAAGTTTTAAAAGTAACGGTTATCAAACTGCTTTTATAAAAGGTGAAGCGTACTCTTACAATCGCTATCATCCTAAAGCGGACACCCCTTTTTCTTGCCTTTCACTGGACAACCCATGATAAAAAAAATAGCGCTCGTACTCCTTGTAGTGATTTTAGTTATTGGATTTTTTTATTTTGGTCTTAACGATCTGTTGACCCTTGAAGGTTTAAAGGGCTCGATGGATCAGTTTGATGAGTACAAAGCGCAGTCGCCACTCTTGATCATCGGCGGGTTTTTCTTACTCTATGTGTTAGTCACCGCCCTATCATTACCCGGCGCTGCTATTTTGACGCTAGCTGCAGGGGCACTGTTTGGGTTGGTACAAGGCGTTTTGATCGCTTCTTTTGCCTCAAGTATTGGTGCAACTTTGGCGTTTTTAGTTTCGCGCTATTTGCTTCGCGATACCATCAAGCAGCGTTTTCCTGACCGCCTGGAGTCTATAGATAATGGGGTCAAAAAAGAAGGCGCGTTTTACCTGTTTACCCTGCGCTTAGTGCCTATTTTTCCCTTTTTTATTATCAACTTATTAATGGGTCTCACTGCGATTAAGACGTGGACGTTTTATTGGGTCAGTCAAATCGGTATGCTCGCTGGCACCTTTGTCTACGTCAACGCTGGGACGCAACTGGCACAGATTGAGAGCCTATCTGGCATACTCTCTTTTAATTTGATTTTATCCTTTGTGCTACTAGGGGTGTTTCCCTTAATAGCCAAATCCATTATCAACCTAATAAAAAAACGCCGCGTCTATAAAAACTACAGTAAACCCAAAAAATTCGATCGCAATATGATTGTGATAGGTGCAGGGGCTGGCGGCTTAGTAACCAGCTATATCGCGGCGACAGTAAGAGCAAAGGTAACCTTGATTGAAGCGGGCGAGATGGGCGGCGACTGTCTGAACTACGGCTGCGTGCCGAGCAAAGCACTGATTAAAAGCGCCAAAGTCGCTGAACACATGCGCCACGCCGAGCGCTATGGTCTTGATAATACTGAGCCGCAATTTGACTTCAAGAATATTATGGCTCGCATCAACAAAGTTATTGCTGATATCGCGCCTAATGATAGTGTTGAGCGCTATACCGAGCTTGGCGTTGAGGTGCTCAAAGGTTATGCAACCTTTATCGATCCGTGGACGGTAGAGATTGCGCTTAACGACGGTGGCACGCAGCGGCTAACTGCGCGCGCGATCGTTATCGCCACCGGCGCGCGCCCCTTTGTACCTGATTTACCAGGGTTAGATGAGACCGGCTACGTGACTAGCGATACGATGTGGGAGCAGTTTAGCCAGCTCACAGAGACACCCAAAAATCTTGTGGTATTAGGCGGCGGACCTATCGGCACAGAATTAGCGCAAGCGTTTGCGCGCTTAGGCTCTAGTGTGACTCAAATTGAACGTAGCGAGCGCTTAATCAAAAAAGAGGACACCGAGGTATCACAACTTGCCAAAAAAGTCCTGACACAGAGTGGCGTAAACGTTATGACCTCGCATCAAGCTATCCGCTGCGAGCGCCGCGGTGACAAAAAATTCATCATCGCTCAAGCTATGGATGACTCAAAAGAGATCGCAATTGAGTATGATCAGTTAATCTGCGCAGTCGGTCGTAGCGCACGCCTTGAAGGTTATGGCCTTGAAGCTCTTGGAATACAGACTGATCGTACTATCGATACTGATGAGTATTTGGAAACGTTATATCCTAATATCTACGCGGCAGGTGATGTGGTTGGACCATATCAGTTTACTCATGTGGCCTCGCATCAAGCTTGGTATGCGGCGGTCAATGGGCTATTTGGTCATCTCAAAAAGTTCAAAGTCGATTACCGCGTGATTCCGTGGACGACTTTTATCGATCCAGAAGTGGCGCGTGTGGGATTAAATGAGCAAGAAGCTATCGAAAAAGGCATCGATTTTGAGGTGACGCATTATGATTTTGCCGATCTCGACCGCGCCGTAACCGAAAGTGCTAATTATGGCTTTATTAAGGTGATAACGCCCAAAGGTAAAGACAAAATACTTGGCGTGACCATCGTCGCCGAAAACGCAGGCGAGTTTATGAGTGAATTTATCCTAGCGATGAAGCACAACCTTGGACTTAACAAAATACTGGGCACGATACATATGTATCCGACATGGGCTGAGGGGAACAAATACGCGGCAGGTAATTGGAAGCGTAATAATGCCCCTGAAAAACTATTGGATATCGTTGAGAAATATCAAACGTGGCGTCGAGGCTAGTGAAATATGGCGTGTTTGGTTAGGTCTTGTTTAACTTTAAAAGAAGTGGTCACTGATACTTGTCTTTTTCTCGATCCTTTAAACTCGATGTATTAAAAAAGGACACGATACTCATATCGTGTCCTTTTTTGATTGACATAAAACAACTGCGATTAGCTGAGCATACCGCCATCGACCAGCACACAAGCGCCTGTCGTATAGCTGGAGGCATCAGAGACGAGATACAGCACCGTGCCTGCCATCTCATCAGGATCAGCGACGCGTCCTAGCGGAATGGCGTGTAGTGCCATTTTTAAGACTTTATCATTAGTGGTTAGTGCTGAAGCAAACTTGGTATCCGTTAAACCCGGCAATAACGCATTAACACGGATGTTGAGCGGGCCGCACTCTTTAGCAAAGGACTTGGTCATACTAATGACCGCGGCTTTGGTAATCGAGTAGATGCCTTGCTTGTCGCCTGCGACGATACCATTGACGGACGCGGTGTTAAGAATGACCCCGCCGCCCTGCTCAGCCATCATCTGGCCTGCTGTGGTTGACATAAAGAAGTAACCGCGAATATTAACATCGACAGTCTTCTCAAACGCGGCTAAATCCGTATTTAGAATATGACCATAATAAGGATTGGCAGCGGCATTATTAACTAAGATATCAATGCGACCAAACTCGTCTTTGATATGCGCAAAGATAGCTTCGATTTGATCCATCTCACCGACATGACAAGCAAAAGCACTAGCCTTGTCACCGTTCTCGACTATGCTATCAGCGACCGCTTGGCAGGCGTCAATCTTACGGCTTGAGACAATGACATGCGCGCCATGTGCTGCTAGCAGACGTGCAATGGACTCGCCAATACCGCGACTTGCGCCAGTGACCAGTGCAATCTTGCCTGTTAAATCAAATAAATTTTTCATAGAGTTTCCTTGTATTTTATAAGTGAGAAGTACTGTATATGCAACACCTTAAGCCAACATACCGCCATCTAAGGTAAAGGCATGACCATTCATAAAGCTGCTCTCGTCGCTTGCCAGCCAAGCGATAGCGCCTGAGACTTCCTCAACACGGCCTAAGCGGCGCAGTGGGCTGGCATTGATCGTGGCTTTTTGGGCGCGTTCATCCATTTTCGCCATGGTGTTCTGCACCATTGGCGTATCGATAAAGCTGGGACACACCGCATTGAAGCGAATATTAACGCGCGCATACTCGTGAGCTGCAGATTTAGTCAGTCCCATAACGCCGTGCTTAGCCGCACTATAAGCCGAAAGTAGTGGCGCTGAACGAAGTCCTGCGATAGAGGCCACATTGATGACATGACCACCGCCGTTTGGTGCCATACAAGTAACCGCTGCACGCATACAGTGCCAAACGCCTTTGAGATTCACCGCGATATTGCGATCAAAGTCATCATCACTCAGCTCATGCATAGGCGCCGGCTTATGATCGATACCGGCGTTATTAATGACGACATCGAGGCCACCAAGCTCTTGCATGGCAAATTGAAATAACGCGCGGACGTCATCACCATCAGTCACATCTACTCGTCTAAAAGTGACACTATGCTTGGCTTCTAGCGCCTGCCTAGCTATGCTATCACCGCCTTTCTCGTTCATATCACCAATGACGATTTTTGCGCCGCGACTAGCAAGTAATAATGCGCTAGCTGCGCCAATACCGGAGGCACCGCCTGTGATTAAAATACGTTTGCCTATAACGTTTGATGCGGGCAAATCAGATAGATGACTTGCTTCAACTCCATTTGTACTCATACTTTATTCCTTTAATGTCTAGTTCATGATTAGGGCCAGTCAGTGTCACCGTCGAATGTTCAACAGACCCTAGGTTTTTAAATAATGGTTTAAAACCACTCCGCTTGCATGTCTGTACATACTGCATTGTCGTTATTTAACAGGTCAATATCACGCTGAATCGTCGGTAGCTCCCAATCGATAAAGTATTTTGCTGCTTGTATTTTGCCGTGATAGAAGTTTTGTTTGTCCTGATCCTGAGTAGCAGCATCTTGTTCAACAGCGAGCAGTTGCTCCGCTTTACTCGCTTGGCGAATCCATATCCAGCTGACCACGATGGAGGCAAAAATATTCATCAAAGCCTGCGCGTTACCCGTTAAAGTAATGGCTTTTTCAGTCGGTAATATCTTGCTTAGATGCACCAGCACCTCATGCAAATGCTCCATGTATGGCGCAAGCTTACCCGCCAGTTTTGCACTCTCAGGCGTAGTAATACTTTGCAAATCTTGCGTGATTTCACGTTTGAGGATTTGAATACCCAAACCGCCCTTTTGCCATAACTTACGAAATGACAAATCGAGCGCTTGTACGCCATTTGTGCCTTCATGAATAGGATTCAAGCGATTATCACGCCAGAACTGCTCGGCATGATATTCACGGGTGTAACCTGCGCCGCCCAAGACTTGGATGCCCAAGTC
>NZ_JBQQFC010000087.1:0-9518 GCF_052258445.1 Psychrobacter sp. T6-1 | reverse complement strand
TTTCAAGCCAAGCATGGCAAACCTGATAAGCTCATGTTTAGCTTTCATGGTATACCGCAGCCTTATGCTGACAAGGGTGATCCGTACCCCAAGCGCTGTAAATGTACTGCAGCGCAAGTGGCACATGCATTAGGTCTAGGCGAGGATGAGTGGATTATTAGCTTCCAATCGCGCTTTGGTAAGCAAGAATGGGTCAAGCCTTATACCGATGTTATCCTTGATGACTGGGCCAAATCTGGAGTCAAATCCGTGCAGATTATTAGTCCTGCATTTTCAGCAGATTGTCTTGAGACATTAGAGGAGTTAGCGATTGAGAACCGTGAAAACTTCATTGAGGCAGGCGGGCAGGAGTATCATTATATCCCTGCGCTCAATATGGATGACGCGCATATCGATCTATTAGAAGCTATGAGCGCGCCACTCGTTAAAGGCTGGGCAGGTACACTTGAGGGCTGGGTGTAATTCGTTTTTGAGTATAAAAAATAGTAACACAAAAAAAGCCCTCTCGACGTTATCGAGCGGGCTTTTTTGACATTAAGTATTACGCCTAAAAATCATCGTCGTTGCTATTTTCGGCGGCATCTGAATCAGCAATATCGACGATATCAGGGTAATCGCTATCATCTAAATTGTCTTGCACTAAGACGTTATCGATATTGGCTTCATCAATATTTTGCCTATGCATAGGGGTTAAGCCTTGCGTAGCATCTGTACCAACTTTTGAATTATCAAACCCGGCACTATTATCAATGACATCATCATTATTTATCGTATGCAGCATGGGATTGTCTAAATCAACCAGCTGATCATCAGTCTCCATATCCATGCTCTTGTTACTATCGATACCGTCCATCTCTTCGGGTAATGGTGATTTTGAGTTGTCCATAAAAATCCTTATGTTATAAAAAATTATGACTGACAGTGTGCAACTTTGCGGATGGCTGCGCTAGTAGTAAGGTGTCATAGTGTGTTCAAAATATGTAAGGATGACCTATAAAAAATGACTACCTACAAAAGTAGTCATAAACTATAAACAGCCGTCATAAATAGCGCGTAGGCAAAAATAGTAAGTGGTCGCAAATGCATTTTGTTTTTTGTCTAAATCATTACTTAGCACTGACCTTACTACTGACAAAACGTATTAAGGAGTCTGGCGCAACTTGCGAGAGTTTTTGGATAACCTTGGCTGGCATACCAACAGAATAATGGACCTCTGATATTCTATCGTTAGTACGGCAGCTCAGGCTACATATGGTTTTGGCAACATCATCGACGCTCAGATTGATACCTAAGCGATCAATACTCGTCACTTCTAGATCTTTAGTCATATCGGATTTGACCCATAACGGCATAACGTCTATGACCTTGATACCCAGTTTGGCATATTCAATATTTAAGCCCTCAGTCAGACCGCGAACAAAGAACTTGCTGGCCGAATAGGTAGCGACTTCGGGTTGACCATAAATCGCAGATGCTGAGGATACATTGATGATTTTGCTATGTTCGCTATTGGCTAAATGCGGCGCAAGCTTATGACAGCCAATAAGCACGCCCTTACAATTGACATCTATGAGCGAGAGCTGATCTGCCAGATCTGTCGATGGCAGAGTGCCACTAACAAGTAAGCCTGCGTTATTGATGAGCACATCTATACTACCAAAATGAGTGATCATCTGATCAATAGCCATATCCCAAGCATCAGGCTGTACCACATCAAGCTCACCTGTAATGATGCGATTTTGTTTAATAGCTTTTTTAAAGGTTTTGTCTTCGATAGCGTTTTGTAGAGTGGCATTATTGGTCGCAAACAGCCCAACGCTGTGACCTTTGTCCGCTAGGCGCTTAGCTGTTGCCAAACCAATACCACGTGATGCACCTGTGATTAATATATTCATGTGTATCTCCTTTTTATCGTGAGGGTAACCATGTTTTAATCGAGAGTAGGGTGATAAGTTACAGTTATCTATTTAGTCACTCTACTACTTTTTACAGGGCCGCGCAGGGCTTTTACGAGTACTATATATTTACTTTTGTTTATATTATTGACTAACTGTGATGTTGACTAACCAAGTCATTCACTAACCAAGGTAGAGTCTGAACGACTTGCCAATTGCATCTCAAACTCACGCAGTGTAAACGTCCATAGATACCAGAGTGCTATAGCATATACCACGCCCTCAGTCAGCTCTTCCACCGCCACACCGATACTCTCTGAAAAGATAATCGTATTCTCGCCCATATATTGCAGTATCGCCAGCAGGGCAACAATGAGATACAAAGACACAGGCACGCGCTTTAGCATCGACCACAGGTAACGCCAAGAATATATAAACAGTCCTAAAGCTACGACATAGATGAGTAGCAATACCATATCCTCCCACCACTCATAGCTATGATTAAACAGCAGCAGGTTGCTCGGTATCACAAGTTCTGGTAGATGATTGAGCTCACGGCGTATCACCGTAAAAAACACCAAAACAGACGCCAGCCAAAAGTAGCGACCTTGTTTGATATCGCTTTTGATAGCGTATTGCACGCAGCGTAGTAGACAGGCTATTAATAGGATAGAGCCTGCAATTTCAATAATGCCATTTTCGGTAAAAATGGGACGTCTCCTAAACGATAAGGCAAAGACAATACAATACTTAGGTCTACCTTATCTCTACTATTACTTTAGAGGTTAAGTTTAAAAGACGCATTATATCGCCAAATATAATGTCATGCTATTGTAAATATTGACTAATTAATTCATTGATAAGGTTAAGGTTTTTTGAATATCAAATTTATATACTGTCAGATTAGTATATTAAAAAGGGCGCTGGTGACGCCTTGTGCTGGTATTTGCATGCTTGAGCAAAGCAGTCACGGCTCAACCGCATTTTATGGCGACAATCTAGTATTGGTGTTATCAAGTATGTCGTTTTAAATATTAAATCGGTGGGTTACGCTTTAGCTTCGCTCTCTTAAAGCTTGAAAAAGCTAACCCACCCCACGCCGAAATCCAATCTAAATCAGTACTTAATGCGCCTCATCCCAATTCTCGCCGCTGTCTGTCTCAACCAACAAGGGCACAGCAAAATCAACGTCCCAGCCCATGCTTTTTGCCGTCTCTCTAAGCACATTTTGCATAGCGTCGGTAATGAGCTGGCTTATCTCATCGACCTTGTCGCTATCGACTTCAAAGACCAGTTCATCATGCACTTGCAGGAGCATTTTGGCTTGCTCTTTTGGCAGTACTTTATCGACAGCGATCATCGCAAGCTTGATCAAATCGGCAGCAGAGCCTTGCAATGGCGCGTTAATCGCCGCACGTTCTGCGCCTTGTTTGACCATACGGTTACTATGATTGATATCTGGGGTGTAGAGTTTGCGCCCAAGTATGGTTTCGATATAACCACGCTGCATGGCACTGGCTCGCGTATCGACCATATACTGCTTGACGCTAGGATAGCGATCAAAGTACATATCGATGTACTCCTGTGCCTCATTGCGGCTCATCTGTAGCTGCTTAGCTAAGCCAAAGGCGCTCATACCATAGAGCAGACCAAAGTTGATGGCTTTGGCATTACGGCGTTCAGTGGCACTGACCTCGTCGACCGCTTTGCCTAAGACCTCAGCTGCAGTCGCCGTATGAATATCAAGACCTTCGTTAAAGGCGCGGGTTAAGTTGGCATCGCCTGAGAAATGCGCCATGAGACGCAGCTCAATTTGCGAATAATCCGCCGCTAAGATGACGCGGCCCTTTGGGGCGATAAAAGCTTGGCGGATCAGGCGACCGGTCGCGGTACGGATAGGGATATTCTGTAAGTTAGGATCCGTTGAAGACAAGCGCCCCGTACTAGTCAGCGCCTGATGATAGCTGGTATGGACACGGTCAGTCTCGCTATCGGCGACTGCATCGAGCGAGTCGGTATAGGTGCTTTTGAGCTTGGAGAGTCCGCGATACTCTAAGGTAATATCGACCAGTGGATGATCGACTTTAGATAGTACCGCCTCGCCCGTAGAGTACTGTCCTGATTTGGTCTTTTTGCCACCAGGGACGCCAAGCTTGTCAAAGAGCATCTCGCCAAGTTGTTTGGGCGAGCCTAAATTGAATTCCTCACCTGCGACCTCGTAAGCTTGTGCCTCAAGCGCGATGATCTCTTCATCAAAGCGTTTAGATAACTCATTTAAAAACGAGCGTTTGATCAAAATGCCTTGAGCTTCCATCTGGCACAGTATCTGTGCGACGGGGATTTCAAGTTGGGTGAGAAGGCGCGTATTGTTCTCATCATCGGCAAGGGTTTCACTAAACAATTCAAACAACTGATAAGTGATGTCTGCGTCTTCACAAGCATAGTCACTGGCAATATCGATAGCGACTTGATCAAAGCTGACTTGCTTAGCCCCTTTACCTGCAACGTCCTCATAGCTAATGGTTTGGGTATGCAAATAGTGACGCGCTAGGTCGTCCATGCCGTGGCGAGTCGCGGCGGCATTGATGACATAGCTTGCTAACATCGTATCCATCGCCCAGTTATTGGGGCTGCTATGAATAGCGCCGAGCAGGTTAATGTTATAGTGACTCAGAATATGGGCATCGTATTTTAAATGCTGCCCGATTTTACCGATGTCTGAGTTTTCTAGTAGCGGCTTTAATCTAGCTAGTACCGTATCGCGGTCGAGCTGTTTGCCAAGTAATTCATCACCCTCAAGCTTGTGCGTGAGCGGTACGTAATAGGCTTCATGAGCTTGCAAAGCAAAAGACAGACCGACGATTTCAGCTTGTCGCCAATGAATACTGGTCGTCTCGGTATCAACAACGAAGTAGGGTACGCGCTCTAACTGCGCGACCAAACTCTCAAACGCTGGCATGTCAAGTACGGTATGCCAAGCCTTGTCATGGCTTTTACTGTCTTTGATATTATCGATTTTGGTGGACTGAAGTGACTTGGCGACTTGGGCTTGTGATTCGGCGTTTGCTTGGCTATCTGCCACACTTTGAGTGCCGTTTGCTGGGTGATTGGGGTGATCAAGGGAGGCCAGCTCATTTTTAAATTCAAGCTCGCTATAGAGGGCGCGTAGCTCGTCAATATGAGCGCAGGGGTCAGTATTTATTTTTAGATCTGTCCAGTCTTGGCCGATATCTAAGTCCGTTACGATAGTGGCAAGCTCAGCATTCATCGGAATATCTGCTGCATGCTCGACTAGGTTTTTGCCTGCACGACCTTTTATATCGGCGACATTATCTAACATGGTAGCGATATCGCCGTACTGGTTGAGCAAATCTTTTGCCGTTTTTTTACCAATACCCGGCACGCCTTTAATACCGTCGGATGAGTCACCCATCAAGGTCAAAAAATCAATCATTTGGTGCGGCTCAATGCCAAACTTTTCAACGACGCCTGCGCTATCAGTAATTTTACCTGTAAAGCTGTCTTCTAATATGACGCAGTCGTTAATCAGCTGCATCATATCCTTGTCACCGGTCGAGATAACTACATGATGACCTTCAAATACTGCACGATAGGCGAGTGTACCTATGATGTCATCAGCCTCCGCGCCTTCGATACGCAGTAGCGGAATCCCTAAAGCGGCGACTAAGCGATGGATATAAGGTATCTGCTCTGCCAACTCAATATCCATCTTGGGACGATTGGCTTTGTATTCCTCGGACATCGCATGGCGAAAGGTTGGCGATTTGGTATCGAAGCAGACCGCCATATGGGTCGGATGGTAGCGGCGCATTAATTTAAGCAGGGCGTTTAGCGTGCCGCGTATGGCATTGGTCATCAGCCCTTGGGTGTTTTCCATCGTTTTGGGCAGCGCATGATAAGTGCGAAACAGATAGTAGGAGCCATCGACCAAGATAAAGGGCGGCTGGTCCTTGTCCACATGAGCGGTATCCATGGTCGCCACTTTGGGCATCGTCTCAAAATTAGGTCGCAAATCAGGATTGATCGGGGAGTGTGAGTTGTGATTATTGTCAGTCATAAAGGCCACTTATTATATATAAAATAAAAAAGATGACCTATTATAACGATAAAATCAGCGCGTGCCGAATGGCTTAAGCGTTAATAAGTGTATGTTTTTAATAGGGGCTAAACGTTTGCGCCAGACATAAAAAAAGAACCCAGTGCTGACTGGGTTCCCATCTTTAGTATACTATCTATATTAGGATATAAAAGCCTTATTTGACTTCTGATGTCACTTCGATATCGATATTGCCTTGGGTAGCTTTTGAATAAGGGCAAACGGTATGGGCTTTTTCAACCAGCTTTTGGAACTCATCGCTTGAGACTTCAGTACTGTCGCCAATCACATGAATCTTGACCGCTAATTTATAGTCATGATCGCCGCCTTGAATGAGATCAACCGTCGTTTCGGTCGTTGAGCCAAAGCTTGCGCTTTCCATCTTTTTGACCACGCCCAAAGCGCTATCAAAGCAAGCAGCATAGCCCATCGCGAGTAATTGCTCTGGATTATTGCCTTCCATATTGCCACCCGGAGGGGCCATTTTTACTTTTAGATCGCTATCACTAAGTGAGGCGTCACCAGTACGGCCGCCTGTGACTGTGGCTTTGGTAGAGTATAAAGTTTTCATAATTGTCCTTATTTATTATTGATAGGTGTTATCACAAAATAACCTATTCAGAGTAGCAAAATATTGAGGTTAGTTTATATAGCACAGGTAAAACTATACTTATAATTTGTAAGTGCGCCTTATCTTGAGCCCCTTGCTTAGTTCAAAGGTTTGGTTTAAAGGTTTGGTTCAAAAGATAAGGATTATTCTATTTCTGCGCCGCCTGCCATGCTTGCATACCACCAAGATAGATGTCAATGTGCGCAAAGCCTTGGCTTGCGAGCCATCCTGCCGCTACTGTCGCGCGCTGACCACTGGCGCACATTAGCGTGTAGTGCTGATCTTTATCGAGATCTTGCCACTGCTCATTGAGATGACCGACATAGATATGCGTTGATGACTCAATAGCGGCAGATGCGCGCTCATCCGCGTCACGAACATCAAGCAGCGTCCAGCCCGCTTTTTGATGGTCATTATCAAGACGCTCTTTGACTAAAGCGGTATTAATCATAGGCGTCTGCTCTATAGTCTCGCCTTGCTTGGCAGCTGCTACCACACCGACGTAACTACCAACGATATTATCAAGAGCAATGCGCACCAGATGCTCGGTTGCGGTAGCCAGTTGAGCTTCATCAGAGGCAATCAGCGCCACGCTTTGGCCTTCCCCAATGAACCAGCCTGCAAACGCTGAGATCATACCGACTGGTAGACTCATGGAACCTGGCAGGTGACCTGATGCATAAGACATCGGCTCACGAATATCAATTAGATGATCTACGTTTAGATCTTCTAGCTCATCGAGTGACAGTATGCGAGGACGCATCACGCGCGGCGCGGATTTACAACCCTCCATGTTTAAGCGCTCCATGAGTCTAAAATAGGGCGGCTGATAATGGTTTTCGGCCACTTTAGCATCGATGAACTTATCGCGACTCTCGATTTGTAAGCGCGGATTATTAAGGCGCTCATGACCGACAGAGGAGAACTCACGATCAGCCATACCTGAGCCGCAGACAGAGCCTGCGCCATGAGCAGGATAAATCATCGCCTGATCACCGAGGGCCAATATCTTTTGTAGTGAGTCGTAGAGTAGACCAGCCACTTCGCGGCGACGCTTGGGATAAAAGTCAGTACGACCAACGTCACCGACAAATAGGGCATCCCCTGTAAATACGCCAACGGCCTGGTCAGGGTACGCACTATCAAATAGGGCAAAAGCCAAATGGTCATCAGTGTGACCAGGCGTCTCAAGCACTCGAATCTCAAGCTGATTGATAGTGAAGCTATCACCCTCGCGAGCGGTGTCAGCATAGACGACTTCTCGCTCAGGATTTGGCCCGTGCCATACTTTAGCCCCTGTTAGCTCTGCTAATATTGGCGCGCCAGAGACCAGATCCTCATTGCGATGCGTCTCAAAGATATGGATGATCTCAAGTCCTGCGGCGCGTGCTTTTTCGACATAAATCTCGCAGTCGCGGCGCGGATCGATGACCGCAGCTTTGGTACCTGAGCCTATCAAATAGGATAAATGCGAGAGTCCAGGGGTTTTGATTTTTTCTAATAACATAAAGATATCCTTTTTATATCAATTGTTTTTTGAAGCAAGGGTGCAGGTAATACTGAGCAAGTTTATTTATAAGGAATGCCCTAACTCAAAGGTAACGCCCCAATAAAATAAGCGTAGCAAAGCCAATTATTTTTTATCGTATTATCTTATATATTATCAGTAGGTATATTGTTGCAGCGCCTCCTTACCTTTGTGCAAAAATAGCATCTCAATCATAAATCCGCTACAATACGCGCACCAAAATCCTTCCTATATATCAGCTGTATTCAACGATAAGTTACCTACTATGAGCGCAGATACCAAATCATCAGCGACCAAGCTGACGCCAACTAAATTGGCTCGCGAAGTTGCCAAACGCCGTACCTTTGCCATTATCTCGCATCCCGATGCGGGCAAGACTACTATGACCGAAAAGCTTCTATTATGGGGTCAAGCCATTCAGGTGGTGGGCGAGGTCAAAGGCCGCAAAACCGATCGCCATGCCACCTCAGATTGGATGAGCATGGAGCAAGAGCGCGGTATCTCTATCACCACCTCCGTTATGCAGTTCCCGTATCAAGACCATATCGTTAACTTGCTTGACACCCCAGGTCATGCTGATTTTAGTGAAGATACTTATCGCACCTTGACTGCCGTTGACAGCGCGCTAATGATGGTCGATGGTGCCAAAGGCGTCGAGGAGCGTACCATCAAGCTGATGGAGGTGTGCCGCATGCGCGATACGCCGATTATCTCCTTCGTCAATAAGCTCGATCGCCAAATCCGTGAGCCGCTTGATCTGCTTAGCGAGATTGAATCGGTTCTCAAGATTAAATGTATCCCTATCACTTGGCCTATCGGTATGGGTCAGGACTTTGTTGGGGTCTATCACTTGACCGAAAACAAAACCTACCTGTATGAAAAAGGTCACGGCGGCGATATGGCGGTCTCTGAGACTCGCGACGGTTATGACTATCCAGACATCCGCGAGCGCTTAGGTAAGCTGATGTTCGACGCCTTCGAAGAATCGCTTGAGCTGGTACAAATGGCGCTTGAGGATTTTGATGTTGATGAGTTTTTGACGGGTGAGATGACGCCTGTGTTATTTGGTACCGCTTTGGGTAATTTTGGTGTCAATATGGTGCTTGATACCCTAGTAAAATATTCGCCGCCGCCAAAAGCACATCCAACCGAGCAGCGTGAAGTCTTGGCTACCGAGACTGATTTTAGTGGGTTTGTGTTCAAGATTCAGGCCAATATGGATCCGCGTCATCGTGACCGTATTGCCTTTATGCGCGTGTGTTCAGGCAAGTACGAGAAAGGCATGAAGATGAAGCATGTACGCCTAGGTAAAGACGTGCGTATCGCTGATGCCTTGACGTTTTTGGCAGGGGATCGCGAAGCATTAGA
>NZ_JBQQFC010000086.1:0-9614 GCF_052258445.1 Psychrobacter sp. T6-1 | reverse complement strand
AAAAAACCCATCTCAAGCTTACTTGAAATGGGCTTAATTGCAAAATACTAATGTTGAGTTTAATTCTGGTATCACGTGTTTATGAAAACTCGCGGCGCAAATCGAACGTAGACTCCTCACCTAGTCTGTCATAGTTTTCGTCTAAAAAGGCTTTCGCTGAAGCGCGGCCAATATCACGTAGATGCGTCAAAAACGCCCACTCAGAGTTTATCTTACTAGATGCTGACAGCGGATTGATCTGTTCTGTCGCTTCAATACGGTGTACTAGAACCTCAGTGTAGCGTGTTCTATCAAGCTTGTTCTCACGCAATTGACGACTAACAAAATCAATGGCGCGCAGTTCTCTAAGTAATGATGAGTTAAAGGTAATCTCATTAATACGGTTTTGTATTTCGATCGCGCTTTTGGGTGTCTCGTTGCGCTCAATCGGATTGATCTGCACGATCATAATATCTTTGGACTTAGTCGTATGAAACAGAGGATACAAAGGCGGGTTACCCACATACCCGCCATCCCAATACGGTACGCCATCAATTTCAACCGCTTGAAAGTAAGAAGGCAAACATGCCGAAGCCAGGAGCATATCTGCGGTCAACTCGTCACGATCAAACACTCTTATTTTGCCCGTATGGACGTTGGTTGCCGCTACAAATAGCTTTAGCATGCTACACGATCTGACTTTATCAAAATCGACAGTGGATTCAATCAGATCACGTAGCGGATTGATATTCAAAGGATTGGTATTATAAGGCGAGGCTACGCGGCTAAATAAGTCCATCATAAGATAAGCGGGCGAGTCATCCATCGCCCAGCTCCCTGTCAGAATACTCAAAGGACTACGCTTGATAGGACTAAGCGCGCCCATGTAGGCCACTCGACTCCAAAACTTCTCAAGCGATTCGCGCGCGCCATCTGGGCCGCCCTCCATGTAGCCCTGCGCCAGTACCGCCGCATTCATCGCGCCAGCACTGGTACCTGTGATGCCCTCGATACTGACGCGGCCATCTTCCATAAAGTGATCCAAAACGCCCCAAGTAAAAGCGCCATGCGAGCCGCCACCTTGTAGTGCTAGGTTAATCGATTTTTTAGTCATAAACGCGTTACTCTTATCATTGCTATGAGTTTACATATTAAAAGTTGAGTCTGCCTTATAAAGCCAGACAAATTTCTGATATAAGACGATTGTAAATTGGCATCAAGCCGGCTTATAGCTATCACGTAAGCTGACAATCTGATTAAATACTGGCGTATCGGTACTGTGCTCTTGGCTATCTGAGATAAAGTAGCCTTCGCGCTCAAACTGAAAGCGCGTGCCTGCATCCGCTTCAACTAACGAAGGTTCGACGACTGCGTTGAGTACGGTTAATGAATTGGGGTTCAGTGCTTCGTGGACATCGCTGACGCTACTTGGGTCTTCGACACTAAATAGCGACTCATAAAGTCGTACTGTGGCAGGAATACCTTGGCTCGCCGATACCCAATGAATGACGCCTTTGACCTTGCGGCCTTCAGGATTTTGTCCCAAAGTGGTCGGATCTATGGTAGCTTTTAGCTCAACAACGTTGCCGCTATCATCGGTGATATGCTCTGTGACTGCGAGTACATAAGTATTACGCAGGCGTATCTCAGGCTTTTCTGGCGACAGACGCTTATAACCTGCTGGCGGCTCTATCTCGTAATCGCCTTGATCAATGTACAGCTCCTTAGTAAAAGGAATCTCGCGCTCGCCCATATCGACATTAGGGTGCTTGGGCTGAGTCAGCCACAAAGTTTGCGCGTCTGCGTCCCAGCGGGCGTTGACGCTATCGGCTTTTAAATCTTGCCACTGACTAACCGCGTCGCTAAAGTTCGTAATGATTACTTTTAGCGGTTTGAGTACTGCCATACCGCGTGCTGTCGTATCATCTAAGGACTGGCGAATGCTAAATTCAAGCAGGCGCATATCGGTTACGCCATCTGCCTTTGATACACCAACACGATCACAAAAGTCGCGCAAGCCCTCAGGCGTATAACCACGGCGGCGCATACCTGCGACCGTTGGCATACGCGGATCATCCCAACCGTCAACAATACCCTCGTCTACGAGCTGCTTGAGCTTACGCTTACTGGTCAACGTATGATCGACGTTTAAGCGACTAAACTCATACTGATGCGGCGGCGTCTCAAAGCCAATCTTTGCCACAACCCAATCATAAAACGGACGATGATCTTCAAATTCAAGCGTGCATAACGAATGCGTGATGCCTTCTAATGCATCGGATAAGGGATGGGCAAAATCATACATCGGATAGATGCACCATTTATCACCCGTCTGATGATGCTCTTGATGCATGACGCGGTAGAGTATCGGATCGCGCATATTCATATTAGCATCAGACATGTCTATCTTGGCACGTAGTACGGCCTCGCCATCGGCAAACTTACCGTCTCTCATATCAGCAAAGCGCTTGAGATTGTCCTCGACACTAGCATCGCGCTGCGGTGACGGTGTGCCAGCCTCATTAAATGAGCCACGATTCTCTTTGATTTGTTCAGGGGTTTGCAAATCAACATAAGCATCGCCTTGCTCTATCAGTTGCACCGCCCATGTATAGAGCTGATCGAAGTAGCTAGACGCGTGTAGTGCCTGCCCTGCCCATTCAAAACCGAGCCATTTCACATCGTTTTTGATATTGTCGATGTAGTCCTGCTTTTCAGCAGTTGGGTTGGTGTCGTCATAGCGCAGATGACAGATACCATCGAACTCTTTTGCTACGCCAAAGTTAAGGCAAATGGATTTAACGTGCCCTAAATGCAAGTAACCATTAGGCTCAGGCGGAAAACGAGTAACGATTTTCTCGTATTTTTGTGCTTTTACATCTTGGCGAATAATATTGCGGATAAAATCGTTTTTTGGCTCGTTAGGTTTTGTATGCTCAGTCATTAATTTGTGCTCCTAAGCCTTTTACGGTAGGCTCTAATTTTATATAAAAAATAAATTAGCGTTATTCTATCAGCTTTTGCAAACTCATTAACAGCCAGATACATGACATGACATGAAAAAGCCGTTAGACTAGCCTCTAAATTAGGATTGCCTTTTAGAGACACAAGGAAGATCTATGCACGCTATCAAATCATTTGGGTTTGCCAGCTTATTTGCCCCTTTATTTATATTAGGTTGCGTTAGTAGCACCAATAGCGCTAGTACGACCACTACAGACAGTCAGCCCGATCCATTAACCAACGCAAACAATCAGGAGATAACCATGAGCAACATGCCAGTCGTAGAGTTAGAGACCTCAATGGGTAACATCACTATTGAACTCAATGAAGAAAAAGCACCAAAAACAGTAGAGAACTTCTTAAATTATGTCAATTCTGGGCATTATGAAGGAACAATCTTTCATCGCGTCATCGACGGCTTTATGATTCAAGGCGGCGGTATGGACGCCCAAATGAATGAGAAAAAGACCAATGCGCCAGTAGAGAATGAAGCGGATAATGGTCTAAAAAATGATAAAGGATCAATCGCTATGGCGCGTACGCAAGACCCGCATTCAGCGACCAGCCAATTCTTTATCAATGTAAAAGACAATGACTTTTTGAACCATAGCGGTAAAAACGCGCAGGGTTGGGGTTATACTGTCTTTGGTAAAGTTACCAGTGGTATGGATGTCATCGAAAAACTGCGCGGCGTTCCGACTGGTCGTTTCGGTATGCATGCCGATGTGCCAAAAGAGGCGGTCGTTATCAACTCTGCTAAAGTCGTTTCTGAGTAGTTTTTGCTCGGCTATTTACCCCTTAGTTGTAAATAGCCTATAAGATAAAAGAGGTTATGATAGATGCAAAGCTTTGATCACTTACTCACCACTCGCCCGCATGATATACGGCAAGTACTGATTAGCGATTTGCATTTATCGCTTGATGAGCCTGCCCTTGTGCAGGCTTTTTTAGCGCTATTAAATGACTGCTTAGCGCTGCCAAATCTTAAACGGCTGTTTATATTAGGCGACTGGTTTGAGGTCTGGCTCGGTGATGATATGTATCTGTCACTAGAGGATGAGGCACGCACAAGCCACTGGCTAACCCCTTTAATCAATAGGCTAAAACAGCTACGTGTGCAAGGCTGCGAGATCTTGGTCATGCATGGCAATCGAGATTTTCTGCTTGATCGAGGATTTCTCAATCTATTTGGCGGTGAGCTAATTGCTGAACCTTATCCATTGACGATTGGTGAGCAAGATTTTCGCCTAGAGCACGGTGATGCGCTATGTACAGATGATAAAAAATATCAGCTGTTTCGTAAAGCGATTCGCAGTCCACTGGCCAAATGGTATCTGCTCAATAAATCATTAGAGAAGCGCCTCGCCATCGCCGACAACATACGCACTAAAAGTAAGCAAAATAATAGTAAAAAGGCGGCCTACATTATGGACGTCAATGAGCAGTCCGTCGCACAGGCGGTTAATAACGATGATGCCTTATTGCATGGGCATACGCATCGCCCAGATATTCATCAAACGACTAATAACAAAATACGTTATGTGTTAGGTGATTGGCGACTGATCGATACAGAGTCAAGACAGCCAAAAGTGAGCGCGGTGATTGGCGCGGTAGTGGCAGACGAGCATTTAGATGAAGCAGAATTTGCACTGGTTGAGTTTCAGTATTTAGTGAGATGATTTATTTAGTGTAGATTGTAGGGTGCATTTCACGCACCATCCAGACCTTAATTATCTTCAATTAGTGCGTAAGGCGCAACCTACAACTCCGACAAAAACCTTAATCCATCAATTTAAAAAAGTGCTGGCGATAGTGCTTAAGCTCGCGAATTGAGTCGCGGATATCATCTAAAGCTAAATGACTACCGCCCTTTTCAAAGTTTTTTAGGATATCAGGACGCCAGCGAAAGCACAGCTCTTTGATCGAGGACACGTCTAAATTACGATAATGAAAAAAGCGCTCAAGCTCAGGCATCTGCCGCGCCATAAAACGTCTGTCTTGGCAAATCGAGTTGCCACACATCGGCGACTTACCACTATCGACCCATTTATTCAAAAACTTAATGGTTTCCTCTTCGGCTTCAGCTAGTGTCACTTTACTACGACGCACGCGATCGACCAGACCTGACTGACCATGCTGCTTGGTGTTCCAGTCATCCATCTTGTTCAAGATTTGGTCAGAGACTTTAATCGCAAAAACAGGCCCTTCGGCTAATACGTTCAAATCCTCATCCGTCACCACTGTCGCAATCTCGATGATCTCATCGTTCAAGGTATCAAGCCCTGTCATCTCAAGGTCAATCCAGACCAAACCCTTCTTACCTTGGTTTTTGATTTTGATCTTGTTGGGATGGTCATCGGTACTCATAAGCGATCCTATTAGTAGTATGCACAGTGATGATGTACAAGTGGTTTGCAGGCTTTACAAAACCTCTGTCAAGCTTAGGCTGTATGTTATCAAATTTTCACGCTACACTGAGACATATTTTTATCGCAATTAAAACAACACAGGCAGTACTTATGGCATTGATACGGCAGCGCAAACTCACTAAACAGCAGATTCGTCGTATAGACAAACAACAACTTGCCAGCCAAGACAGCATCGATGATAGCTTGATGGATGGCGTGGTGATGGCGCACTTTGGTAAGCAATTGGAGGTACAAGTCACAAGCTTACCTGCTGTGATACCTAAGCAGCCTGAGTTTGCCCCTGATGACCCTGAGCCGTTTTGGCAGGAGTTGGCCTTGGGTGATGTCTGGCGCTGTCATGTGCGTACCAACTTGCCGATGCTGGCTGCAGGTGACCAAGTGCGCTGGACGGCGGACTCCAACACAGGTTTTGGCCGTATTGAGTCAGTAAAACCGCGCACCTCGATGATATCTCGCCCCGATCGCTACCATAAGCTCAAACCGGTTGCCGCCAATATCGATATCTTAGCGATTGTCTTTGCGCCGCTACCTGCTGCCGCGCCTACCTTGATCGATCGCTATCTTGTGGTTTGTCATCATGCAGGCGTACAACCTCTGCTGGTACTCAATAAAGCGGATCTATTAGAGGGCGAGTCTACTGTCAATACGCGTGAACTATTAACGCAATATGCAGCGCTTGGTTATGATAGTGTCTTGACCTCAGTGGATTGTCCAGAGAATGTATTACAGACGGGTGAACAACAAGGACTTGGCGAGCTCAAACGCTATATCGATAACAAGCTGGTGATATTTGCCGGTCAGTCTGGCGTCGGTAAGAGCAGTCTGATTAATGCGCTGCTGCCAGAGTCGGCGCAAAGCGTTAACATCATCTCAGAGAACTCACAGCTTGGGCAGCATACGACAACGACTAGCCGTTTGCTACCCTTCAATCCAGCTGATCTAACTCAAGGTGGCATCGTCGATACCCCAGGTATTCGTGAATATGGTATCTGGCATCTGACTCCAGATGACATCATCTCAGGATTCGTTGAGCTTGCACCGCTATCAGGCTACTGTCAGTTCCGAGACTGTCGCCATACTCATAACTCCAAAGGCTGCGCGCTATGGCAGGCAGTCGCTGATGGCGAGGTTCTTCAGCGCCGCGTTGAGAACTTGGTGACCCTTACCGATGAGGCAGATACCAAGCCTTATTAAGACAGACGCATTGAGTAGTTTTCATACGTTTACTATAGACAACCTAGTCGGTATAATAGCGCCTTGTTCATTTTTATCAGGCCAACTGATAGAACACTTATATTTTGGAGGTCTAGTTTGGATCGTGCACTTGAATTTATGGGTAACCACCCGTTCTTATTCGGTATTTTAGCCGTACTTGCTATCTTGTTTTTTACTATTGAGAGCAAGCGTAGCGGCAAAAAGATATCTCCAAACACTCTCGGTATGATGGTCAATTCGCAAAACGCGCAGCTGATTGATATTCGACCTGCCAAAAAATATACGACAGGCTATATCCAAGGCAGTCGTAATATTCCATTCACTCAGCTCAAAGATCGCTTGGATGAGATACGGGCTATCGAAGATCCAGTAATTATCATCTGTGACATCGGTGTACAAGCAGGCGCGGCGATACAAATGATTGGCAAAGACAACGTCTATCGTCTAGAGGGCGGTATTGGCGGCTGGCAAGGCGCTGGTATGCCACTCGTTGGCCTAAAAGACACGCAGAATAAAAAGGGCAAATCTAAGCCAAAACTGAGTAAATAAGCAGTAGCGATTTAGATATTCAAACCAGACATCATAACTATATGGTGTCTTTTTTTATGCTTTGTTTCTCACTTTAGTGATAAAAGCAAAACACTCTGAATGCTTAAAACTTGATTTTAATAGGCCAAGCCCCATTCTATAGATGACAATAATTAAAGTTATCATTGCCATTAACTCATTGGCAATTGATAATATGGCTGTCTATACTGTCTATTATACGATTCACTTTATTATTATACGATTCACTACTGTAGCGTCTACTAATGATAACGTTGCATCCCTACTCCAATAACTATTAAGGAAGAACTATTATGAGCGTACCTGTTAAAGTATATACCACTCCTATTTGCCCATATTGCACTAACGCCAAAAAACTATTAGAGTCCAAAGGCGTAAGCTTTGAAGAGATTGGCATGCACGACATCAGCAGTGATGAGCGCCGCGCTTTGATGCAAAAAACCAATAACTACCGCACAGTGCCGCAGATCTTTATCGGTGATACTTTTGTTGGCGGGTTTAATGAGCTCAATCAGTTTAATCAGCAAGGCAAGCTCGATGAGCTACTAGCGGGTTAATCTGCTATATTACCTTTTTTACTTACTAAATCTTGTGACCTATTAAATAGTCGTTTGGCCTTATCGTCATATTGGCTATATTTTGTTTAAATTTATAAGGAATTATCATGGCTGAAGAACAAGCACAACCGCAATTGGCACTAGAGCGCATTTATGTTAAGGACATGTCACTTGAAGTCCCAGGCGCAGGCGTATTTACCAAAGAGTGGAATCCTGAGCTTGATATCAACTTATCAAGCAATGCTGAAAAACTTGATGATGATCATTATCAAGTGATTCTGACGGTGAGTGTCAATGCAAAGAATGCTGAAGAGCCGGCCTTTATCGCTGAAGTTCACCAAGCCGGTATCTTTTTATTAAAGAACATCCCTGAAGATCAAATCGGTCAAATCCTAGGTGCATATTGCCCTAACGTTTTGTTCCCTTATGCTCGTGAAGTCATCAGTGATATCGTCACTCGTGGTAGCTTCCCGCAGTTATTGCTTGCGCCAGTCAACTTTGACCAAGCCTACGCGCAAAGCCAACAGCAAGCACAAGTAGACGCGCAAGGTAATGCTTAAGCTCTTGTATTAAAAGCTAAGCATTAAGTGAGTAAAAAAACCGCCCTCTTTTTTAGTTGGCGGTTTTTTTGGTTTTAAAATACAAAAAACCTCGACCATAGCAGTCGAGGTTTTTATAACTATAAATAAAATTAGCCTTAAATAAAACTAGCCTTTTAGCGCTGACAAAATTTGTGCCTTAACGTCTTCGATAGGCTGCGTACCATCGAACTTATCATAGTTAGGTGCACTGCTACCTTCTTTGGCTTTTTCTTGATAAAAACCTACTAGCGTTGAGGTCTGCTCATGATAAGTCGCTAGGCGATCACGAATCGTCGACTCTTTGTCATCTTTACGCTGGATCAAAGGCTCGCCTGTGACATCATCGATACCTTCAACCTTTGGCGGATTGTGATCGATATGATAAACGCGGCCTGATCCTGCATGCTGGCGACGACCCGATAGACGCTTGACGATCTCATCATCAGGGACGCTAATCTCGATAACATGGTCGATATCGACGTTAGCTGCAGCTAGTGCCTGCGCTTGCGGAATGGTACGCGGGAAGCCGTCTAAAATACAGCCATTAGCACAATCAGGTTTAGCGATGCGCTCTTTGACCAAATTAATAATGAGATCATCTGATACCAGACCACCTGCGTTCATCACGCCTTCAGCTTGTTTGCCAAGCTCGCTACCTTCTTTGATCGCCGCACGTAGCATGTCGCCCGTCGAGATTTGCGGGATATCATACTCTTTTGAGATTAACTGGGCTTGGGTGCCTTTACCAGCGCCTGGTGGACCTAGCAAAATAATACGCATCATGTAGCGACTCTCCTTAAAAGGGTTTTGGGATAAGGTTTTATAACAAATTGTAATCAGGGATTGGTTGATTGCAAGCTCACCTTACCTTGTGGCTTTGCAAAGCTCAAGTTTTTTCATAACTTAGACATCAATTGTCATGACTTCACTGTTCAAATAATACTATTGCGCGCCATTATGGCGCTAGGTAGTTTGTCTTAAAGTAGTTTCTCAGCTCATTAAAATCATTAGGGTACTTGCTGATTGATCGCAACATTGACTTGATTTTGCTCGCTGCTAATAACGACAGGATTGCCCGATAAGTCGCCAGACTCTGCAATAGCATTACCGCTATGACTAATACGTGCCACGACTGCCAGCTGTACTTTATCTGCGCGTGCTTGTGCTAGCGTACGCTCAGGCATCATCGCATCCAGATCACTAAGACTGATACTCGCCTCGCCCTGCTTAATCACACTAATAGGCAAGCGCTTAGCAGCAAACGGTGGTCCGCCGTTGACATC
>NZ_JBQQFC010000085.1:0-9670 GCF_052258445.1 Psychrobacter sp. T6-1 | reverse complement strand
ATAGAAAATAAGCTAGCTTCTAACTCAGACACGATAGAAAAAAAAGACGCTGCACAAATAGCAAATGAGATAGACGAGCAAGATAAAAGTCATGATGAAATACACGAAGAAGAGGAAAAGGTTAAAGAAGTCAAAGAAGCCAAGCTTGAGTCTTATAAACAATTTGTCGCTGAGCAATTTAGTAAGCAAAAAGTCGACTACCCCGAAGTTCGCGTCAAGATTGAGGCCAATGCCCTCCCAACCCGCATGTATTTTGTGATGAACATTCTCTCAGCCATTATCGCAAGTTATGGTTTGGTCACCAATTCAGCAGCCGTCGTCATCGGCGCTATGCTCGTTGCTATGATGTTAGGGCCTATTACGGGGGTAGCGCTTGCGGTCATTGACAATCGCATCCCTTTACTGCGTAAGTCCTTGTTTACCGTTGCAGCTGGCGTCTTTATTGTTATATTTGTCGGCTTTATCATCGGGCTGCTGCATAACAATCAACCTTTGACCGCAGAGATACTATCGCGTACTCAGCCCACATCAATGGACCTAATGATTGCGCTAGCTGGGGGCACCGCTGGCGCTTACGCTATGGTATCACCGCATTTATCAGTCGCTGTCGTCGGGGTCGCGGTAGCTACAGCATTGGTGCCGCCCTTAGCCGCTAGTGGTATCTTATTTGCCAATGGCGAGCTGACCTTGGGGTTTGGCGCGGCGCTCTTGGCACTGACCAACATTATTGCTATTCAATTTACCAACGCGATGGTGCTGTGGATACTAGGCTTTCGCCGTTTGGTTGATGGCGATTATCAGACCAGTACCTATCTGACATTTTTGCGCCGTAACGCGGTGGCGCTTTTATTGCTTGGTGTTTTGGGCACTTATCTGACGATTAATTTGCAGACCAATGCCAAACAGCAAGTATTTGAGAGTAATGTCAAAAAGACCATCAATGAGCACTTTATTGAAAAAGGTAACGTGCTGACTAATACTCAGTTTACTAAGAGTAACGGCAATCAAATCGTACGCGCTGTCGTACGCGGTGAGACGACTCCAAGCTCTTATGATGTCAATCAGATCGAGGCTATCATCACGCAAGATATGGCAGACAATTTTCCAGGTTATCTACCGATCAAACTGCAATTGCGTTATTTGCCTGTGCAAGTTATCGAGTCCAATCCACTTATCACAGATAAGCTTGATGAAACCGATGCAGCGATTTTGACCAATTAGCCTATCTTAGAGCTTTTCAAATAGTTTTAAGTCATCAAGGATCATTTAATCCATATGACCTAAACGCAAAATGAATGCAAGACAAGTATATACATCGATTACCAAGAGCTTTGGTGTATGTGCTAAAATCGCTTAACTTATTTTCTACCACTTTATCCTTATTAAGGAGCCGCTGTGAGCCAGCCCTCTCAAACAGCCGATATTCGTAAAGCCTTTATAGATTTCTTTGTCAGTAAGCAGCACGTTTCTGTCTCATCTTCAAGCCTCATACCGCACAATGACCCCACTTTATTGTTTACTAATGCAGGGATGAATCAGTTTAAAGAGACATTTTTGGGGATGGAGACTCGCGACTACACGCGCGCAGTGACCTCACAAAAATGCGTACGCGCAGGCGGCAAACACAATGATTTGGACAATGTCGGTTATACCGCCCGTCACCATACGTTCTTTGAGATGCTCGGTAATTTCTCTTTTGGTGATTACTTTAAACAAGCCGGTATCGCTTATATTTGGGAGTTTTTGACCTCAAGCGAGTGGCTTGCAATCGATAAAGACCGTCTGTATGTGACTATCTATGAGACCGACGACGAAGCCTTTGATATTTGGCATAAAGATATTGGCCTGCCTGCCGATCGCATCATACGTATTGGCGATAATAAAGGTGCGCCCTATGCCTCTGATAACTTTTGGACGATGGGTGACACCGGTCCCTGTGGCCCTTGTACCGAAGTGTTCTATGATCATGGCGCAGATATAGCAGGTGGTCTGCCCGGTACTCCTGAAGAAGATGGCGACCGTTATATCGAGATTTGGAACTGCGTCTTTATGCAGTTTAATCGCCAAAAGGACGGTACCATGTTGCCGTTACCTGCGCCAAGTGTCGATACGGGCATGGGACTTGAGCGTATCAGCGCTATTATGCAAGGCGTACACGGTAACTATGAGATAGACCTGTTTACTCATTTGATGGACGCGGCGGCTGATATTTTAGATATTCAAAACGATCAGCAGTCCTCACTTAAAGTCATCGCCGATCATATTCGCGCGGTTGCCTTTTTAATCGCTGATGGCGTCATGCCAAGCAATGAAGGCCGCGGTTATGTACTGCGCCGTATCATTCGCCGCGCTGTGCGCCATGGTAATAAGCTTGGCGCTGATAGTGAATTCTTTTATAAGATGGTTGCCCCTTTAGCCCGCGAAATGGGCGCAGCCTACCCTGAGCTCACTCAAAGACAAAGCGTGATTGAAGAGGCTATTCAAAAAGAAGAAGCACAATTTGCCAAAACTTTAGCGCAAGGGCTACGCTTACTTGCCAGCGAGCTCGAAGACTTACAAGATGGCGATGTGCTCTCAGGAGAAGCGGCCTTTAAATTGTATGATACTTATGGTTTCCCGCTAGATTTGACCGCCGATATCACTCGTGAGCGTGGTATCGCTATCAACGAAGAAGAGTTCGATGAGCACATGCAAGCGCAGCGCGAACGCGCGCGTGATGCAGGTAAGTTTGATGTCGATTATAGTAGTGTCATTCAAGTGGACACGCCAACTGAGTTTATTGGTTACGAGCAGCTCACTGATGACAACGTCTCTGTTTTGGCGCTATACCAAGACGGCGCGTTAGTAGACAGCCTATCTGAGGGTATGGAAGGGGTTGCCGTGCTCGATCGTACGCCGTTTTACGCCGAAGGTGGTGGTCAGGTTGGCGAGCTTGGTGAGATCTCAACGCAGTCTGGGGTCTTTGAAGTACAAAACACCAAAAAGTCAGGTCAGGCCATTATCCATTATGGCGTCGTGACAATGGGCACTATTAACGTGCAGCAATCCGCCGAGGCGCAAGTCCTCTCTAGCATTCGCGCCGCTAGCGCCAAAAACCATTCTGCCACTCACCTGCTCCATGCCGCATTGCGTGAAGTTTTAGGCGATACTGTTAGTCAAAAAGGCTCGCTGGTATCAAGCGAGGTACTGCGTTTTGACTTTGCCTATGATAAGCCTGTGAGCGCGGCTGAGATCACTCGTATCGAGCGCTTAGTCAATGAGCAAATTCAGGCAAATACGCCCGCTTTAATTGAGAATATGTCTATTGATGATGCGATGGATAAAGGCGCGGTTGCCTTGTTTGGTGAAAAGTATGGTGATACGGTACGCGTACTGACCATGGGTACAGAGACTATCAATGATGGCACACGCCAGCCGTTCTCTATCGAGCTGTGCGGCGGCTTGCATGTGCAGCGTACAGGGGATATCGGTCTACTTAAGATCATTAGCGAGTCTGGTATCGCTGCAGGTATCCGCCGCGTTGAGGCACTCACAGGTATGAATGCTATCAAGTATGTGCAGCAAAACGATCAGCAATTAGGCGAGCTTGCAAGCCAGCTCAAAGCCAAACGCCCTGAGGTAATCGCGCGCGTCAAAACTATGGCAAGCCGTCAACGCGAGCTTGAAAAGCAGCTTGAGCGCTTAGAGCAAAAAATGGCTAGCGCACAAGCGGCAAGTTTATTGGATGCAGTGCAAACCATTAATGACACCCAAGTGTTGGTGAGCACCTTAAGCGGTATCGATGGCAAATCTATTCGCACCCTTATGGACGATGTCAAATCCAAACTACCTGATAGCATCATTGTCCTTGTTGGTGATAAAGACGGACAGTTGGCGCTAGCAGCAAGTGTCGCAAAATCTATGACCTCGCGTATCAAGGCGGGCGATATCATTCGTCACCTAGCTGGCGAGCTTGGTGGTAAAGGCGGCGGTAAACCTGATTACGCGCAAGGCGGCGCACCTAAGTCTAGTAACAGTGCAGCGGTGATCAAAGCGCTACCGACTTGGATTGGCACGCAGCTTGACTGATCCTATAATTTGATTGACATCATAAATAGCGAATATCAACGCGATTGGTTATAACCCTTATAATTAATCGCCATATATCTAAACGCGCTCATGACTTAAAATTGAGCGACAAATGTGATATAAAGGTCAGCATTTGCACGTATGTCAGTTTTAGTACGGATATTTAGTATTCATAACTGCATACAAGCGTAAAAAAGCAAACATCAAAATCATATTGGCTTTGAATAAACACTCATTAAAGCCCTTAATTAATACTAGGTAGATCCTTATGGCGTTAATAGTACAAAAATACGGCGGTACGTCGATGGGCAGTATCGACCGCATCAAAAACGTCGCCAAACGGGTGAAGCGCTGGCATGACAATGGTCATCAAGTCGTCGTAGTCGTCTCTGCTATGAGCGGAGAGACCAACCGCTTGATCGATTTGGCGCGCCAGATTAGCGCTCAGCCTGACCCGCGTGAATACGATCAAATGGTCTCAACTGGTGAGCAAGTGTCTATCTCTCTACTTGCGATGGCGATCAAAGATTTGGGCATTGGCGCGCGCTCATTTACAGGCCGCCAAGTCGCTATCAAAACCGATAACTCGCACAATAAAGCGCGCATTGAGTCTATTGATGACGCCAATATTCGTGAGCAGTTAGAGGCCAGCAACGTAGTTATCGTAGCAGGATTTCAGGGTATTGATAACGATGGTAATGCCACAACCTTGGGCCGCGGCGGCTCTGATACGACAGGCGTCGCGATCGCAGCAGCACTAGGCGCTGATGAGTGTCAGATCTATACTGATGTTGATGGCGTTTATACCACCGACCCACGCGTTACCTCAAAAGCCAAAAAACTTGAAAAGATTACCTTTGAAGAAATGCTAGAGATGGCAAGTTTGGGTTCTAAGATTTTGCAGATTCGCTCGGTTGAATTTGCAGGCAAATATGGTGTGCCTTTGCGCGTACTATCAAGCTTTGATGAAAATACTGACGGCAGCTTTGATGAAGACTTTCAAAACAACGTCGGCACCCTAATTACGATAGACGAAGGAGACAATATGGAACAGGCAATCATCTCAGGTATCGCCTTTAATCGGGACGAGGCAAAAATTGTAGTACGCGCTGTCCCAGACCATCCTGGTATTGCTTCAGCCATCTTGAGCCCTATCGGTAACGCCAATATCGAAATCGATATGATCGTACAGAACTTATCGACCAATGGCACCACTGATTTTACCTTTACCGTCAATCGTAGCGACATGGACAAAACCATGAAAGTGCTCAACGATGAAGTCAAAGACGAGATCGGTGCCAAAGAGATCATAGGTGATAGTGAAGTCGTCAAGGTCTCATTGGTTGGCGTCGGTATGCGCTCGCATGCAGGAGTTGCCAGCCTTATGTTCCAAACACTTGCTGAGAATAACATCAATATTCAGATGATATCGACCAGTGAGATCAAAGTCTCTGTGCTCATTCAAGAGCAGCATCTAGAAAAAGCGGTCAAATCGCTACATACAGCCTTTGGTTTAGACCGCACTGAGGGTGAGAGCAAGGTTGCTGGACAGTAGCTTTTATTGACTTTGCATGCTCTACAAGCGAAGGAAGAGAGTAGCTGATTAGTTTATATTGCATAGGGTCTTTATTGACCCTATTTTTATGGTTAACCCGTATTTTAGTTATATTACCTAGCAGTTTTGTTAAAAGCCGTGACACTACTTATCATGCCACATATAATAGAGAACTGAATTGGGCTAAAGATCTATTTTACGGCTGCTGTAGATAACAATTTTATAGACTATTGTTTTTATATACTATTGTTTTGAGCGAGGTTCGTTCTTTCAATAGTCACTTTTTACAGTGGCACCTTGTTAAAACATATCTCAATGGGCAATAACTTGTTCATGTGACATAAGGAGTATGACGCATGTTAATTTTGACACGCCGCGTGGGCGAAACGCTAATGATCGGTGACGAAGTTAGTGTGACTGTGTTAGGCGTCAAGGGCAATCAAGTACGTATCGGTGTGAATGCACCCAAAGACATCGCTGTACATCGCGAAGAGATTTACCAGCGTATCCAGCATGAGCGCTCGGTACAGTCGCAGATGCAGCATCTAGAACAGGGCAACTTTGCGCCTTCGTTTGACGATGAAGACTATTTTAATCGCTAGTTGCTAGTGCTATCTATAAAAATTTTAAACCGTTTTGAGGTCATCACCTTATGAGTATTCGCCAATCAGATGTATCCGCGCTACTTAATGGCTTGAGTAAAAAGGCTATTGGATTTAATGACGTTATTAGTTTCATTGATGATTTTTATCGCTACGCGCCTGCGCCTTTTGTTAATGGTCAAGTACACAATGCTGCTGGAGAAAACGAAGGTAGCGCTAAAGTCTTTGGCTTTGCCAAGCATCATAAGTTAAGCCAGCTTGATACCCTAAAGCTCTTCGGCGAGCATTATGAAAAGGTGCAAGCGACACCAAATGGTACTGATCACGCCAATATTCGTAATTTTTTGCATTGGGGCTGGCAAGGGTTTTTGATGGAAAAAAACCCATTAACCGTACGTCCAAGTGTTGATACAACGGCGCTGTAGTTTTTATCAGTTTTGACAGTAACCCATTAAAAAGCCACGCTATTATAAATAGCGTGGCTTTTTTTATTCTAAAATCCTACTTATCTCGAAACTTTACTGGTTGAATCGCACCTTTAGGATTGGGCATATTAGGATAATGATGCTCATGCTCAACGTCACATTCAGCGCCGACGACATCACCATTATCTTTGATGGGCTTATGAATATAACCTGTGCGCTCAGCAGGCGGTAGGTGCTCGTGCTCCCAAATCATTACCGCTTGCATACAGGTCTGACGCTGCTCGTCACTGAGCGCGCGACCATCAGGCCATTTGCCAAGCTCAATGGCAACCTTAAATCTCTCGACCACCTCAGGTGTTAAGGTTGCTAATATCGTTTGTTTATCCATCTTGCCTACTCCGTATCTGTACTCTTAATCAAGGGTTATGCTTGTAGTTTGCTGATTAGCGCTTTTGCTTAGATTTCAGCGCTTCGCTTAGATTTTAGCGCTTTGCTTAGCTCATTTAGTCCGTAAATTCGTCATCATCGTCGTCGTCACGATCCAAACTGAACTCTTCGGCGTGCACGTTCCAATGTAGTTTGGTACGGCAAGCTTCATAAAAATCAAAACCTGGCGGATGCAGTAGCGTTAGTTTGTCAGGATGCTTGCGAATATATAAGCGCTGATCTTGATCGAGCGGCAAACTGGCCTTGCCATCAGCGCTGACCATAGGCTGGGTGCGATTGTCTTCGTGTATACGAATACACACTTCACTATTCCCACTCACCACAATCGGTCTACTCGATAAGGTATGCGGATGCATGGGTACCAAACATATCGCATCCATACTCGGATGAATGATAGGCCCACCACCAGACAACGCATACGCCGTAGATCCTGTCGGGGTGGCGACAATTAAGCCATCGCTATGCTGGCGATAGACATCATGACCGTCGATCTTGAGCTGAAAGTCTATCATATGTACCGACTTACCTGCATGCAAGACGATATCATTGAGCGCCATATCCTGATGAATAATATCGCGCCCTTCGCGAATCTCCATCGTCAATAAAAACCTATGATCAAGCTGATAGTCGCCCATCAACACTTGACGCAGTTTAAAGGCAGCTTCATTAGGTTTGACATCCGCTAAAAACCCAAGCCGGCCACGATTGACGCCCAGAACAGGGACGCGATAACGCGCGAGTGCCTCTGCGGCATGCAAAATAGAGCCATCGCCGCCGACCACTATGACCAAGTCACAAATCTCACCGATAAGGCCGCGTTTGACAATTTTGACTTTTTCAATATCGGCAAGATTAAGCGTCGGCAGATTTGCAGTTTGTACATCCATAATCAGCGTAAGATTCATCTCATTAATAGTCTGCGCAATCTGCACCAGGCTCTGAGTCACGCTACGCTTGCCGGCGCGTCCCATAAGTCCAATACGCCTAAACGCTGGGTTTTTGATAGCATGAAACAGCTCTGACTCATGTAGGTGTGGCAATCTCTCTGACTGCGCTGAGTTTTCCATAAAACGACTCGGCATTTTAAAAAGGTATGTGTTAAAAGGGGTCTTGCAATAATAGCGACAATTGAGCGCTTAAACTAGCATGTTTTAGCCACTATCGTTGTTAACTGTAGTAATTGGCCCCATATATTAACTAAGTTTCAGTAAACAAAAGATGTTAACACTAACAGGTAAGTGTGACTGCTAACAGTCGCCCAAAGCCTTGTTGTCACTCACGTAAACACAGTTGACAATAATAGCGGTTTTGCTAAAGTAGCTGACATCTTATTTTATATTTTTATTAAGGATATATATATGGCCAACCCTATTGTCAGTCGCGCAGAGCTTGCGATCGGCGGCGCGCCTATGACCGTCAAAGGTGTCATTCAAAAAACCAGCTTACTGCTCGGTTTGTCTGCCATTACAGGCGTAGGCTTTTTCTTTTATGCCCTTATGGCAGGTTTGTCACAAGGCTTTATCACAATGGCTGCCTTTGGTAGTATGTTTGCAGCTTTCGGCTTAGCTATTTTTATTACCTTTAAACCGCAAAAGGCCAAAACCTTTGCAGTGCCCTATGCGCTATTAGAAGGTATCTTTTTGGGCGGTATTTCGCTGTTCTTTATGCGAATGTACCCAAGCGTACCCGTTACCGCAATGTGTGCAACCTTCGTTACGGCAGCGGTTATGTTAGGTCTATACCGCTCAGGTCTTATTAAGGTTACGCAGAAGTTTCGCTCTATTGTGACCTCGGCGCTTATTGCTATTATGCTCGTTTATGTCGCGCAGTGGATATTGTCTTTAGCCTTTGGCTCAAGCCTACCCTTCTTGTTTGAAGGCGGCGCTATCGCTATTGGTTTTAGCTTGTTCGTTATCGTTATTGCCTCTTTTACCCTATTGCTCGATTTTGATAACGTTGATCGCGGCGTTGCTATGGGTATCTCTGAGGATTATGAGTGGTTATTTAGTATTGGTATTTTGGCGACCTTAGTCTGGATGTATATCGAATTTATGCGTCTGCTTAGCTATCTACAAGACTAATCTCAAATCATTAAGGGTATAAATAAAAAACCGCCTTCATTTATTGAGGCGGTTTTTTTGTGCTATTAATCAAGATAAGTCGTTATAACTCATGCCCGCTTTAACCGTAGCGCATTTAACACCACAAGCAGGGAGCTTAGCGACATACCGATAGCGGCAAGCCAAGGCGGCACATAGCCAAAGATAGCAGGTAGAAGCACAATACCGTTATAACCAAGTGCCCAGCGAAAGTTTTGTCTGATAATACGCTCAGCTTTGTCCGCGATACGCTTAGCAGCAGCAATCGCCTCAATCTGACCGTCCAATATAATACTATCGCTTGAGACCTGCGCAAGATCTGCTGCCCCTGCAATCGAGGTCGAGACATCAGCGGCGGCAAGTACAGGCGCGTCATTGATACCGTCTCCAATCATTAGCACCACAGCCCCATCTGCCTGCAAGCGCTGAATATGATCAACCTTGTCAGTTGGCGATAGACCGTTAAAAGCCGCT
>NZ_JBQQFC010000084.1:0-9707 GCF_052258445.1 Psychrobacter sp. T6-1 | reverse complement strand
TTGGGCAATGAATACGTACAGTCGTTCTCAGCTATTTATCCACGTATCGCTGAAGATATGAATGTGCCGATGATTCCTTTTTTCTTAGAGGGCGTGGGCGGCGACCCTGATTTGAATCAAGCGGATGCTATCCATCCTACCAGCGAGGGCTATACCATTATCGTTAATAATAATATTTTGCCTGTGCTAGAGCCGGAGCTTGAGAGCATAGTGGCAAGCGCGCGTAATTAAAAATGCTTGCCAGACTACGCTTCGCAAACCTATAGCCATAAAATGCCAATTGAGACTGTCCAATGACTGCTACACCTATAAGTAAAGCCCTACTCACCGCCACAAACCTTAACAAAACCGTACAAGTTGGCGAGCAATCGCTAGCGATTATTAAGGACGTCAGTATCCATGTCAATGCCGGCGAGTTTGTGGTGATTATGGGTAAGTCTGGCTCAGGTAAATCAACCTTGCTTGGTTTGCTAGCGGCGCTCGATTATCCCGATAGCGGCTCGGTTAAGCTTGGCGAGCAAACCTTAAGTGCGCTTGATGAAGATAAGCTCGCCGCTATTCGTCAGCGTGACATGGGCTTTGTGTTTCAGTCTTTTCATTTATTGCCGACATTGACCGTGGCAGAAAACATTGCTTTTCCACTCGATATTGCGCGGCGTCCCGATCAAGCGCGGGTTGATGAACTCATCGATGCGGTCGGACTTGGGCATCGGCGTGATAGCCTGCCTAATCAATTATCTGGCGGTGAACAACAGCGTACCGCCGTCGCCCGCGCTTTGGTGTCGCGTCCCAAAATCGTCTTTGCTGATGAGCCAACCGGTAATTTGGACGAGCAAAATGCCGACCAAGTTATGCAATTATTGCTCGATTTGCGGCAACAAACCGGTTCAGCGCTGGTGGTCGTGACTCATGACCCTGCGCTTGCTGAGATGGCGGATAGAGTGATTACTATGCATGATGGGGTGATAGACGGAACTTACGCCAATGGATAACGTCACCAAAAACAATCAAACTGGTCATCATGTCAGCGATAATGCAGACCCCACTAACAGCATAATAAGCCAGCTTTTTGCTTCCACCCTAGGCACTAAAGCCCTGACCCGTAGCTGGTGGCGACGCTGGGTGTATCCCGTTTTATTCTTAATCACTTTAACCCTATCGCTCGCCACTTACCTGACTTTGGATTCGATTCAGCAAGCGGTCAATACCTATATCACGGACAATCAGCGCGCGCTGGTCGGTGGTGATTTGGTGCTCGAGAGCAATCAAGAGTGGCCGGCGCAAGTGTTAGAGCAAGTACGCAGTTTGCCTGAGAGCCAAGTCGTCTATGACTATCAGTTTAGTTCTATGGCGGTGACTGAAGAGCAAACCTTATTGGTGCGTATAAAAGGCGTTACTCCTGCCTATCCTTTATATGGCGAGGCACAAACCGCCTCCGGTAAACCCTTATGGCAACAGCTAAGGCCAGACACTATCGTCATCGCGCCAGAGGTGTTACAAGGGTTAAATGCCAGCGTTGGCGACAGCGTTACTATTGGCGATGGACAATTTACCATCAGCGATGTGCTGACCAAAGAGCCAGATAGACCGCTTAGCGCCTTTGATTTTGGCGGCCATGTACTCATGCAAGAGGACGGCTTAGCGGCAACTAATCTGCTCGGTCAGCGTAGCCGCGTGCGTTACCGTATTGAGATAGCAGGCGACGAGGAAACCATAGCCGCACTAAATGAGCAATTAGAGCAAACTTTAACCAGCTACCCTAACATCAGGCTGTCCGATATCGATAGCGAAGATACGCAGGTCTCGCGCATCTCTGATAATGTGCTCATGTTTTTGAAATTACTGGTCATCGCGGTACTGCTACTATCCGCCGTTGCTATGTATGGCGTCATTACCGCCTTTGTCACCAAACAGCAAGCCAACAATGCCATCCGTATGGCGATGGGCGAACCTGCCCGTCAAATCAAAGCCAGCTATTATCGGCTATTATTGGGCACCTCCATCATTGCCAGTGTTGCTGCTGTCGTGGTCAGTCTTGGGCTATTAAAGATCGGTCAGCCTTATCTTACCGCTATTTTGCCCGAAGACCTTGGTTTAGCGATTAGTCCGCTTAGCATCATTAAAACGCTGATTATCGCTATCATATTGACCTTGGTGATTACCCAGCGCGGCCTTAATGAGCTGAGTACCACCAAACCCGCTACCCTGCTTAATCAAGGCGCTAGCCAACAATCGGGTAGACAACCTTGGTACAAACGCTTACCCCTACTCTGGTACGGGCTGATGTTTATCGGTCTGTATTTGTTCTTCACTTATGAAGTCGGCTCTTGGCGCTTATCAGCACAACTGCTTATCGGTTTGATTGGCTTTGTCGCTATCTTTTGGGCGCTAGCACGCGGTTGGCTGTGGCTGTTATCGCGGCTAGCTAAAAATAAAAATGTCAGCTGGATGCAGCGCATTGCTATTCATAATCTGGCGCGTAAAGGCAATCAATCGGCGCTATTTTTCGTCACGCTATCGCTATCGGTGGCGGTATTGACCCTGATTACTACTCTCAATCACAGTATCAACGCTCAGTTCGTCAACGCCTACCCTGAAGATGCGCCCAATATATTCTTGCTTGATGTGCAAAGCGAGCAGCACGACGAGATTAATAACATCATTGGCGCACCGGTCAGCTATTATCCGGTTATTCGCGCGCGTATCGTCACCGCGGGAGGCGTGGCGGCAGAAGATATCGATGCTGATGACGACTTCGATGAGCCGACGCGGGTGTTTAACTTAAGCTACGCCGACACGATTATGGACACCGAATACATCGTCGATGCGGTCACCAATGACGAGCTGTATAGCCCTATCGATGGTCAAGACCCACAAATCTCAAAACTACAACAAGTACAGCCGTTATCTATTTTAGATAGCGCCGCTGAGATGTTAAATGTCGGTATGGGCGATGAGGTGGTGTTTAATATTCAAGGCATTGAGATAACCGGAGAGATTACCAGTATTCGCTCGCGCTTCGAACGTGGCCCCAGCCCCTTCTTTTACTTTTTGTTCGAGCCTGAGCTATTAGCCGCCGCCCCGCAAATCCAATTTGCCACCGCGCATATTCCTGAAGACAGTATCGCTGAGGTGCAAGGTCAACTGGTACGCGAATTCCCTGCCGTTACTACAGTTGATGGTACGGCTATCGCTGAGCAAATCCAAGGGCTAGTGCAGCAGATGAGCCGCTTGGTCTATGTCTTCACCTTACTAGCACTACTGACTGGCATTATGGTACTGATTAGCTCGCTGCTGTCCACCTCACAAGACCGCATGCAAGAAAGCGCCTCATTCCGTCTGCTCGGTATGCAAAAGCGTGATTTATACCTGCTTAATATCTTGGAGATTGGTGTACTTGGCGTTAGCGCCGCGGTGTTTGCGATGACGATTGCCAGTGCTGGCTCGTGGTTTGCGATTACCCAGTGGTTTGATTTGCGCTTTAGCGTCCCGTGGGCGAACTTAGCTATTGGTAGCGGATTGCTGCTTGCCTTGCTGCTGGGTATTGCGATTATTTATGTGAGATTGGTGATTGGACGTGGGATTATGGCGCGGGTTCGGGCTATGGTTTGAGAAGCAAATTGAATACGCATAGTAAGGTTCGAGAGAATATGGAATAAAATATGTAGCTCAGTTAATCTATATTTTTCTTACTAAAACATTATATTTATTCGGATTTAATGATGAAATATATAGTCACTGCACTACAAAAGAGTTATGTTTTGGATGAATATCATAAAACAATTTAGATAAGTCATTTTCCATCCAGCCTTGGCGTAGAAACTTCACTTGAGCCCACTTCTTCTCGATAGGGTTCAGATCAGGGCTGTAGGGTGGTAGCCATAGAATACGATGGCCATGTCTATTCAATAGTTTTTGAATACGCTTATTTTTATGAAAGGCAGCGTTATCCATGACAATCACACATTTTTTCTTAAGCTTTGGTATCAGCGTGAACTTGCACCAGTGATAGAAAACCTCTTTATTGATGGTGGTCTTTAAGCAATCGAGTGCAAACAGCATTTTGCCATAGAGCGCACCAATGACATTGGTTCTATCTTTGGCTTGCCAGTTATAACGGTCAATGCAAGGGCTACCAATAGGTGCGTAACCATAACGGCGTATCGTCTCACTTTCAAAGCCACTCTCATCCATGTAGACAATAGCAACGCCCTGAGCGATGTAGTGGTTAAGCTTGGCCAGATAAGTCGCTCTTCTCACAGGACAGGCTTTGGGATGCTCAAGTGTCTTTTTTTTTGCTAATACCAATACGCTTTAAGGCTTTACTAATACCTGTTGGGCTACATCTGAAACGCTGGGCTCGCTCATAATGGTAATCGTCAGGGTAATCCTTAACATCTTGAGCTAAGGCTTCATCCTCTATTTTGTAGGGCTTGATGTCTCGAGTGGTTTTACTGTGGAGACGCTTTTTCCACTTCTGGATGGTCGTTGGACTGATATCATAGAAAACAGCAGCTTCAGCAAAGGTCATGCCCTCATCTAAGCTTTTCAGAACTTGTTTGCGATAGTCTAGGGAGTAAGTCATGGTCATTTATACTGATAATCGTTTAGTCGATTTATTTTATAACACTTTTATGGTCAGGTGACTATATGCTTCAGTATATGGTTGAAGCATAATATCAACTATTTTTCCTGTATTATTATTCAATAGGTAAGTTCTAGCAGTAAAATGGTTTTTAAAAAATTGATTCTGAAACTCAGTATCCCAGTAATATATTTGTTTATTCAAAAAACCATATATTGGTTTGATTTGCTTTTTTATTTTTTCTGATTGCATTATTAAAGATGAGTTCAAAGCATAACTGATATAATTTCTTTTACCAACATGAGTATACTGTTCATAAAGTTTTTTTCTATGAAGTGTATTCCTCGCTAAAGGTGATTTTGATTTTAGTCTTTTATTCCTAGTACGCGAGGCTAATTTAGTACTACCTCTTATCCTACTATAGCATTTTTGAATTCCAGCTGCTCTCAACAAGATATTTTTCCCATCAAAACAAAAACCTAAATACTGTAAGGGTTTGTTCTGATTGGTTATATAACCATTCTGAAAATGAAAAACTTCAGTTTTATCTTTGTTCAAAACCAAGTTTATATCTTCGATATAATGACTGATTTTATTTTTATAAAAATTTTCTTTACTGAAATCGATGTTAGGAAGGATAAATAAAATATCATCACAGTATCTATAATAATTACCATTTACACTATTAGCTAACTCATAAGCCTTCTTATCAAAATCTATCATATATATATTAGATATTAAAGCACTTATAGGAGAGCCTTGAGGTATACCCTTCGTACAATTTTTGGAGTCCTTGTTATTATTAATGAGGGGACGAATCTTTTTGCGATAAGTTTTACTATCACAAAAACGGTATAGATTTTTGGGTGTATGATAGCGAGAGATATTTAAAGCGTCATATATAGAACTCCGCTCAACTTCTGAATACTTAGTAATAGCCTTGAAAACTTTATAATGGTCTTTCGGTAGCTCATCCACACCAAGTATAGTTTTCCACTGTTTTTTTATTAAATTATGGTCTAAATGATCAAAGAAGCTCTTAATATCCATAGCTATTACTAAACAGCTTTCATACTTTTTGACTTCATCAAATACTTCTTTAGCGAAGTGAATATTGCTTTTTCCAAGCTTTCGAAAAGCAAATACTGAGTTGGAAAATACGCAACGCTTTAGATATATTTCATAGTCATCATTTAGTAAGTAAGCGTAATAACTATATATTGCCCTATCTCTATGAGCACAATAAGCTAGGGGTCTTTTTTTAGGCTTAAATTTTAGAGATCTTTTATTATCTGACCTTTCTAAAATGGGTACTCTAGTAACTCTTCTTAGCTTAAGAGTATAGGTAATAAAAGGATAAAAGCTATGGTCAGGTTTTTCTCTAAAGTGAAGAACATACTGTTCTGCTCTTTTTTCACCTATAGGAAAATCAAAATGTAGATAACGCTTTTCTTTGAACCAAGGATGATTAGACTTTTTCTTGTTTTTCATAATATTTGCACAATATAGTCTAAATTAATGGTTAGCATAACCGAGGAAGCATGGGACTTGGGTGATCCAGTATCTTCCTCGGAATATTAGAACTAACGCCTTATTTAATAACATATTAAGTTATTGTCGGACGCCATCAGATCTATAACATGTATAAACATCAACATTTATTAATAGACCCTGTGCTACAAACCATAGGTGGTATAATACTCATGTTACTTGGAGACATTAGTCTGACTTTCACAATCATATTTGAAGTACTAGCTCTGATGTTCACGATAGTTCATGGCATTTATTTAAATCAATGCCATGAACGCTGCTCAATAAGAACTAGTATTCTACATACACCCCTACTATCTAATTATAGTAGGCTATTGAAGCCTAACATATGTTAGTTAGAAAAGATACTATTTTGCAAAGTATAGAAACCAATAATTATATATAGCAAGCATTTTTAGTGCCTATAAATCTTATTCTACAACTAGCAATCAATAGCCGCCTCGTAACGCAGTTTAGCCCTGATTGCAGCGGTAGCTTGATGGGCTGTGGCACTTACAGCACCTTGCATAGGAGATCAAGGTTAAGAACGCTGTCCTCAGCCTCAACATCGCATAAACGATTATCGCCTGACAGAGTGTGTTCATATCTATTACTTGCCTAATTCGTCGCTACTTGGAACGCACTCTACTGTAATATATACATATAAAGTTAAAACTACAAAAAAAAGGTTGAGTATGAAACTGCTAATGAACGTACCAGAAGACCTGAGATTAAATGAGCTTATCAAGAGGGAGGATATACCTTGTTTTTGTAAGATTAACAATAAATTCATTTTGACTTTAGATTTTGATCCTTATGTATTAGAAGGTGAAATGGTAGATTGGGATGTCGAAAGACTGAATTTACTGTTCCCTAGCGGAGCTGGCGGCGAATATACTTATTACAATCACGCTATGATTTCTATAGAAAAGTGTGCAGAAAATCAGTATGAGGTAAGAAGTCTTAAGTTCTTCAAAGCTTATTTTGGTTGGATGCCTATAATTATAGATGGTGAATACGCTCCAAATCCAGATTATGATAAATTTTTTTAACTCATAACTATTCGTAAATTATGCCCAGTACACCGTTAAGAACGCTATTCTTAACTTTAAACCCGTGTTGATGATTACCCCTTGATAACATCTATCTAGGTTTATAGATTTTATAATTTATCGGTGCGCTGGGCGCACCCTACCGCTCAAATTCAAACTCAATTTAAAGTTTCGATTATCGTAATGAACCGGTAACCCTGCTGTAGCAAGGCGGTTTAGCCCTGATTGCAGCGGTAGCTTGGTGGGCTGGGACGCTTACAGCACCTTACACAGGAGTAGTGTCGAGGCAACAGCAATGCTGCTGTGCCTAGGTGCTGTGCGCCACAGACTGCCAACTACAAGCGTAAAGCAGGATTAGCTCCAAAACCCCAATCTCTAAAACCGCAAACCATAACGCTCGCTATTGATATAGAGGGTGTTTTTTGGTTTATTCGTGGGTTAAATATACGAAAGATAAACGGCGATCAGCGCTTGACAAGGCGCACATCAAAGCTGGCATTTGCTATACTAGCGCCACGCGAACCCGCACACTCACCTAATCAAACAGTCAGATACTGACAAGCGCACGGTAATCCTATGAAATTCTCTAAGTTTGGTCAAAAGTTTATTCAGCCTACGGGCATCTCGCAATTGATGGATGACTTGGGCGATGCGCTCAAAAGCGATAAGCCAGTCAACATGCTAGGCGGCGGTAATCCTGCCAAGATTGAGGCGGTGAATGAGCTGTTTTTACAGACTTACCGAGAGCTTGGCAATGATAACGATACAGGCGAAGCGAATAGCACCTCAATTATCAGCATGGCGAATTATTCTAATCCGCAGGGTGATGCCGCTTTTATTGAGGCTTTGGTCAGCTTTTTTAATCGTCATTATGACTGGAATTTGAGCGCAGAAAACATCGCTTTAACCAATGGTTCGCAAAATGCGTTTTTCTACTTGTTTAACCTATTTGGCGGTGCTTTTAAGGTTGATGATAATCAATCTGTCGATAAGTCTATTCTATTGCCGCTAACGCCTGAATATATTGGCTATAGCGATGTGCATGTCGAAGGTCAGCATTTTGCCGCAGTGTTGCCACATATCGATGAAGTGACGCATGATGGCGAGGACGGATTTTTTAAGTATCGAGTCGATTTTGAAGCGTTAGAGAACTTGCCCGCGCTCAAGGAAGGTCGTATTGGTGCGATTTGTTGTTCGCGTCCGACCAATCCGACAGGTAATGTTTTAACCGATGAAGAGATGGCGCATTTGGCGGAGATTGCCAAACGTTACGATGTACCGCTGATTATCGATAACGCTTATGGTATGCCCTTCCCTAATATTATTTACTCAGATGTACAATTAAGCTGGGATGTGAATACGATACTGTGTTTTAGCTTATCGAAGATTGGTCTGCCGGGGGTGCGTACGGGTATTATTGTCGCTGCTCCTGAAGTTATCGAAGCGGTCAGCGCGATGAATGCGGTAGTGAATCTTTCGCCGACGCGCTTTGGCGCATCTATTGCCACGCCGCTAGTTGAAAATGACACTATTAAAGACTTATCTGATAACGAGATTAAACCCTTTTATCAGCAGCAAGCGAAAACCGCAGTTGCGTTACTTAAAAAGGAGCTGGGCGACTATCCGCTATCGATTCATAAGCCTGAGGGCGCGATATTTTTATGGTTATGGTTTAAGGATTTGCCGATTAGTACCTCTGAGCTGTATGAGACTTTGAAAGAAAAAGGTACGCTTATCGTGCCGAGTGAGTACTTCTTCCCTGGTGTTGATATTAGCGACTATAAGCACGCGCATGAGTGTATTCGTATGAGTATTGCCGCCGATGAGCAGACTTTGATTGATGGCATTGCGGTGATTGGTGAGGTGGTGCGTGGGTTATATGATAAGGCTAAGTAAAACCCTTTACTCTTAAAAACAAAAAACGGACTAATGATTAGTCCGTTTTTTTAGGCGACAAGTTTATCAAAACCTTTTTAACTAAACTCTTTTAGCAAAGCTTTAGCACTCATTTTACCAAAGTCATTCGCCGCTAGAGGCCCGTCACCTGAGATCAACTTTCTATCTTGATGCGTCTGTCCAGATGCCAGTTTATTATCGATAGTAACGCCTAAATCTTCTAACTTCTCCGCAAAATACCACGGCATTGGTCCAGGTAGATAACCGATCTTAGGCATTTGCTTGTCCATGGCCGTAGGGAATGCCACCATTTTATAACCTTTAAAGATAAAGTCGCGCTTAGCGTTATCGCTATCGTCTTGCTTGAAGCTATCAGGACTTTCTAAATTAGCTGCCAATAAAGCCGCAGGCCCATGACAAATCGCTAAGGTGAATAGATCATTTTTATGACCCCAGCGCAGTAACTCACCAAGATCATAATCTTCGGGTAAGCCTAGCATCGCCCCATGACCACCGGGGATAAAGATTGCCACATATTCATCGCTATCTGCCATATCATTTTTGACGAAGTCAGCGATACTTTTTGGCTTATTCAGCTTGGACTCGTACTCAGCGTAAATCTCTTTAACGTCTTTGTCATCCTC
>NZ_JBQQFC010000083.1:0-9783 GCF_052258445.1 Psychrobacter sp. T6-1 | reverse complement strand
CCTCAAGCTGCCTTTGCAATATGGCTTGATTGCAGGATTCGTCGAAGTAGGCGAAAGCTTGGAGCATGCGGTCGTGCGTGAAGTTGGCGAGGAGGTTGGCATTACTCTTAAAGATATTGCCTATGTCAGTAGTCAGCCTTGGCCTTATCCTTCTAATTTGATGCTTGGCTTTCGTGCCTCTTATGTAGGCGGTGATATTGTGCTCCAAGAAGATGAACTCTCTCATGCAGATTTCTTTGATCTCTCAAACTTGCCAAAAATACCTGCAAAAGGCAGTATTGCTTACAATCTTATTGCTCAAATTGCGCACGAAGAAGGCGTTAGTCTGTAGCCGCTATCTATATATTTTTACGTTTGACAATCTGCATTTAGCTATCAACGCTCATGCTATCTTTAGATCCAAAGTCAGCAAGGTTATTATTCGATGTCAACCATTACCCGTCTCGATCATCTCCCTATTTTGTTTGATACCTTAGCTTTAGACGAGCAGCCTATAGAGGTTCAAGAGACTATTGCCCGTATTGATGCCTGCCTGCCGCAGACTCAGTGCGGCCTATGCGAGCATCCTGATGGCTGCCTGCCTTATGCTACTGCCATCGTTACAGGCAATGAACCCTTTAATAAATGCGTACCAGGCGGTCAGCCAGTCACAGATGCAATTAGACAAATACTGACCTCTATCGATGAGCAACAATCGCTAACGGCTGCGCCATCGCAGTGGCCAATCGATGTGCGCTCAGAGCGACCCACTGAAGTACGCGCGATCATTCGTGAGGATGACTGTATCGGCTGTACCAAATGCATTCCCGCCTGCCCTGTCGACGCTATCGTTGGTACCGGTAAGCATATGCATACGATATTTACTGATCTATGCACAGGCTGCGAGTTATGTATCGCGCCATGTCCTGTTGATTGTATTGATTTAGTTGTAGTGGACAGGCAGCTATCAGCGTCACAGCGCGTGCAAGAGCAAGACGATTTGCGCCATCGTTATCACACGCATCTAAATCGCGTGACTCGCCAGCTCATGGGTAGTCGTAACCAAAAGCCTGTTGTCAGCATGATGGAGGCCAAGCTCAATAACGCCGCCACGCAGACCCTAGATATCAGTGAGCAGCAAGCAAAAAACACCATTGCCGCCGCCAAGTTACGTAGCAAAATCAAAAAGCTTGAAAAACAGCTTAGCGCGCGCCCTAATGCCTCAAAACAAGCTGAGCTAGAAGCGCTACAAAGTGAGCTCGCGCAGCTTTGAATGCTCTACTTTAGCTGTTAAGTGCATAAATTGAATGTATCCAAAAATTAAATAAAGACCCTTGATATGAGCAAAACAGTCAAACACAAAACCGCTGACACGCCGCCATCACGGCGTATGCCCAATCGTGATGTGCGACCTTTTTTTGAAAAGCTAGCGGCAACGATTGAAGACCCTGTCACCGAACTGCGCTTTGAGAGTAATTTTGAGCTGCTCATCGCAGTTATTCTCTCAGCACAAGCGACAGATATCAGCGTTAATATTGCCACCGATCAGCTATATCCTGTAGCCAACACCCCTAAAGCGATTTTGGAATTAGGCGAAGAAGGACTAAAGCCTTATATTAAAAACATCGGTCTATATAATGCCAAAGCCAAAAACATTATCAAGACCTGCCGTGATTTGATTGATAAATTTGATAGCCAAGTGCCTGATAACCGTAAAGATCTTGAGTCATTAGCAGGCGTCGGGCGTAAGACGGCGAACGTTGTTCTTAACACCGGTTTTGGTCAGCCTACCATGGCGGTCGACACTCATATCTTTCGCGTAGGCAATCGTACAGGGCTTGCCACGGGCAAAAATGTGCTGATCGTTGAGCAAAAGCTGGTCGAGCGTATACCTGAGGATATGATGATGGACGCGCATCACTATCTTATCTTGCATGGGCGCTATACCTGTCAAGCGCGTACACCTAAATGCGGTGCGTGTCCTGTCTTTGTAGAGTGTATGTTTAAAGATAAACTGGCGTTTTTAGAATTATAGCTTATGTCTAACTAAAGTCCGTTTGATACCTGCAAAGTGTATCGTCAACATCACGTTACGTCATAGTCCTATCCACCGCTAGAGTTTTGGCGCGATACACGGTAAAATGTGCTAATTTTTTGCGTCATTTTTATCCTATATTTTGATATACCTTTACTAATGACTGAGTTTGTAGACTCCAGTCCTTACCATTAAGCGACCCTATTATGCGTGAATACAGTTTATTTACTTCAGAATCCGTGAGCGAAGGTCATCCTGACAAGATGGCTGACCAAATATCAGATGCCATTCTTGATGCTATTCTGCGTGAAGACTTACAAGCGCGCGTCGCCTGCGAGACTCTTGTCAAAACAGGTGCGGTTGTTTTAGCGGGCGAGATTACTACGACCGCCAATATCGATATCGAGCGTCTCGTTCGTGATACGGTCAATGGTATCGGCTATCATCACTCAGACTTAGGATTCGATGGCGAGACTTGCGCGGTGATCAATATGATCGGCAAACAGTCTCCTGAGATTGCTCAAGGCGTTGACCGCACTGATCCTGAAGAGCAAGGCGCAGGTGATCAAGGGCTTATGTTCGGCTATGCCAGTAACGAGACTGACGTCTTGATGCCAGCTCCCATCGAATACGCCCATCGTCTTATGCAGCGCCAGTCTGAGCTGCGCCGCGCAGGCGATCTGCCATGGCTGCGTCCTGATGCCAAAGCGCAAGTTACTCTCAAATACGATGGCAGTCGCCCTGTGGCTATCGATGCGGTCGTCCTCTCCACCCAGCATGATCCTAGTATCTCGCAAAGCGATTTGCAAGAAGCTATCATGGAGAATATTATCAAGCAGGTACTGCCCGCTGAGCTACTACACGCAGGAACCCGCTATCATATTAACCCAACGGGCAAGTTCGTTATCGGCGGCCCTGTTGGAGACGCGGGGCTCACAGGTCGCAAGATTATCGTCGATACTTATGGCGGTATGGCGCGTCACGGCGGCGGTGCTTTTAGTGGAAAAGATCCCTCAAAAGTCGATCGCAGCGCTGCTTATGCGGTACGTTATGTCGCCAAAAACATCGTCGCTGCAGGTCTAGCTGAGCGCTGTGAAGTACAAGTGAGTTACGCTATCGGTGTCGCTGAGCCGACGTCTATCTCGGTCAATACCTTTGGAACGAGCAAGATCAGTAACGATGAGATTATTCGCTTGATTCGCACGCATTTTGATCTGCGCCCTTACGGTATTACGCGTATGCTTAACTTGCTCCAGCCTATGTACCAGCAAACGGCGACTTTTGGACACTTTGGTCGCCCAGGCTCTGAGACCGCCTTTACTTGGGAAAAAACAGACAAAGCCGATATTTTAAAAGCAGATGCCGGTTTGTAAATTTTATAATGCTCATACTACCCTTATTAGGAGTCCCTTATGTCACAAGATAATGTTCAAAATCATGACCCTATTCAGCAAGATGGTTTAAATACAGACAACACTGTTGAGATTACTCCTGAGATGCAGGCGTTTTATCAGCGTGCTGACGCTATCATTGGCGTGGCTAACAGCCAGCTAGGTCCAGACGCACATTCAGGTCAAGTAGGCGCATCACTACTATACGCCGCTGCCCGTTATAGCGCTTCTGTCGCCTCTATCGGCTTCGTTAAGGGTGAAGATTTTGCCAAAGAAAAAGACGATATTGTTGAGTTCTATGTCAAACAGTATCGCCAAATGCTCAGCGATAACTTAACGGATTACGCTCAGAACTTTGATAACTACGTACAGCTTAACCAAGATGATAAGTCTGCTAAATAACGTCAAAAATCACAAGCACCATCAAAAACAGCCTATTCTCATAATAGGCTGTTTTCTTGTCTGTCGTAAATGGCTTGATTACTTATAACTCACTGCTAATGAAAACTTCTTACTAATCATGCAAAAAAATGCCCAGCTTATAAAAGCTAGGCATTAATCAATAAAAGCTATAATTTATATTTAAACGTCTTTATCGATCGGAGGCGGTCCGTCTAGTAGCTCTTCATCGCGGAACTCATTGGCTGAATTATGCTCAGCGGATTCTTCGGTGATAAACCACTGCTGATTACGATAAAGTATCAAGCGATCACGGCTTAGACCGCGCAAAAGCGAATACATCATAATCAAAATAACAATGGCAAAAGGAAACCCTGAGACAATGGATGCCGCCTGCAAGGCTCCTAGCCCGCCTGCTGCCAATAGTACTGCAGCGATAACACCTTCTGTACCTGCCCAAAACAGTCGCTGAATCTTTGGCGGATTGGTATCACCACCTGAGGTCAGCATGTCAATGACAAAGCTGGCAGAATCTGATGAGGTGACAAACCAGAGTACGATCATCACGATAATCAAGAAGGATACCGCTTCAGTCAGGGGATAAAATTCCATCAACGCAAAGATCGCACTACCACTGTCTGCGCGTACAGCATCAACCAAACCTGGACTCATAATAGCAGGATCAGCTGCCGCCATAAGCTCCATATTGACCGCAGCACCGCCAAAAGCGGTAAACCAGATAAATAGTATGGTAACTGGTATCAATAACACGCCTAAGATAAACTCACGAATCGTACGACCACGAGAGATACGTGCAACGAATACACCAACGAATGGTGACCAGCTAATCCACCAAGCCCAGTAAAAAATAGTCCAATACTGCTGCCAATTCTCTTCACCTTCATACGATTCTGTCCATAACCCTAATGGTATGGCTTGATGTAGATAATTACCAATATTCTCGACGAAGCTATTAAGGATAAACTGCGTCGGGCCCAAGATAATCACAAAACTCAGTAGCACGATCGTCAAGAATATATTGATATCACTTAAGCGCTTGATACCCTTATCTAGTCCCAAGAACAGTGACATCCCTGCAAATACAGTAATCACAGCAATCAACACAATCTGCGTAGTAATATTATTTGGGATACCAAACAAGGTATCAAGACCTGAATTGATCTGTAATACCCCAAGCCCTAGCGTCGTTACCACACCAAACATCGTACCAAATACCGCTAGGGTATCGACCGTATGACCCATAGGGCCATAAATCTTTTTGCCGATTAACGGATAGAGCGTTGAGCGAATGGCTAAGGGCAAGCCAACGCGGTAATGAAAATAAGCCAGTGCTAAAGCGACAATGCCATAAATGGCCCAGACATGAAAACCATAATGCAAGAATGAGATGTTCATCGCAAGCTTGGCAGCTTCAACGGTCTCAGGATCACCAAGTGGCGGCGCCATATAATGGTATAGCGGCTCAGCGGTACCCCAATACAATAGTCCAATACCGATACCTGCTGAGAACAGCATACCTATCCAGGATATCAGGTTGTATTCAGGTCTCTCGGTTTGATGGCCCAGCCGAATATCACCGTAGCGGCTAAAGATAAGATACACACTCATCAAGAGCGCCAGATTGACCACGACAATAAAGAACCAACCAAAGCGTATTGATACAAAAGCTTTGGCTTCGTTAAAAACAATTTCTGCTTGCTCATTGAATAATGCACCAAAGATAATGAAGACAATAATCAAAATCGCAGAAGTCAAAAATACAGGTTTATTTACCCGCGGAAAAGGCCCTAATCGGCCAACTTTTACATGATCCATAGGGGTTCCAAAAGTTAAAATTGCGTCACCATACCAAGGTATGAGCCAATTATCAAATTTAACGCTAACCTAACAGTGTTAGCTTTATTAAAAATACTAGTGAAACATTCAAGTTTGTTTTATCAAATGACCAAAGCAAACTTAAATATTTGACAAAAAATAGACCCTAATTTACCTATAAATTAGGGTCTAAACGCTATGATGAATACTTAGTCACCTTTAACGATCTTTGGTGGCCCTTTTAGTAGATGCTCATCAGTGAACTCATTAGCTGTATTATGATCAATAGACTCATCAGTAATGAAACGCTGCTGCGCACGATAAAGAATCAAGCGATCACGGCCAAGACCACGCCACAAGGCATACATCATGACAAAGATGACGATAGCAAAGGGTAGTCCTGCTACAATAGCCGCCGCTTGCAATGCACCAAGCCCACCTGCAGCGAGCAAAATTGCGGCAATAAAGCCTTCCATCGTTGCCCAAAACAGACGCTGAATCTTTGGTGGATTGGTATCGCCGCCTGCGGTGAGCATGTCAATGACAAAGCTTGCAGAGTCAGACGAGGTTACAAACCACAAAACAATCATAATGACAATCAGTAGAGTAAGTGGTTTCGTTAACGGATAATACTCAACCAACTTAAAGATTGCGCTACCTGTATCTGCTTGTACGGCCTCTATTAGTCCAGGGCTTACTAGAGCAGGATCAAGGGCAGCAAGTAGCTCCATATGGATAGCTACGCCACCAAAAGCTGTGAACCAAAAGAACAAAATAGTCATCGGTATCAGTAGCACACCCAAAGTGAACTCACGAATAGTACGACCGCGAGAGATACGCGCTATAAATACACCAACGAATGGTGCCCAGCTTACCCACCATGCCCAATAAAATATCGTCCAACCGCTCTGCCAATCAGTACCGCTATACGACTCGCCCCAAAAACTAAGTGGAACCACTGCCGCTAGGTAATTACCGATATTTTCAAAGAAGCTATCAAAGATAAATAGTGTTGGGCCTAAAATGACCATGAATGCTAATAGCAAACCTGTCAAACCCATGTTGATATCACTCAAGCGCTTGATACCTTTATCAAGTCCAAGCATCAAAGAACCACAAGCAAGCAGAGTAATAAAGGCAATGATCGCAAATTGCACACCAAGACTATTAGGAAGACCAAATAGGTTTTCAAGTCCTGAGTTGATCTGCATGACCCCTAAACCTAAAGAGGTCACAACGCCAAACATCGTACCAAATACTGCTAAGATATCAACAGTATGGCCCCAGCGCCCGTAGATTCTTTGACCTAATATTGGGTATAGCGTTGAGCGAATAGAGAGTGGCAATCCACGTCTAAAGTGGAAGTAAGCCAATGATAGCGCGACAATGGTGTAGATTGCCCAAGCATGAAGTCCCCAATGCAAGAACGAGATATTCATCGCCTGTTTGGCCGCCTCCATAGTCTCAGGTTCAGCCATTGGCGGCGCCATATAATGGTATAACGGCTCAGCAGTACCCCAATAAACCAGACCGATACCGATACCCGCTGAGAATAGCATGCCGATCCAAGACCCCAGACTGTACTGCGGTCGCTCGGTTTGCTGACCCAAACGTATATCGCCGTAGCGACTTGCTATAAGATAAATACAAAAGACTAAAGCCACATTCATAAGTAGAATGAAGAACCAGCCAAAGTTAGTCGTAATAAAGCTTTGCAGATAACTAAAAAGCGCACCAGCAGTTTCAGTGAAAAATGCGCCAAAAATAATAAAACCAACAATGAGAATACTCGATGTGATGAAGACGGGCTTGTTTACCCTAGGAAAAGGGCCAAGCCTTTCAACTTTTACATGATCCATTCGCTAAGTAACCTTAATTTTTTAGGAGTTTTACCTTAACAAGATAACGCACAACTATCAAATATAAACCAAGTACTTACAAGTCCTTATTGAATAGAAACAAACCTCAATATCATCAACTAAAAACATTGTTTCACTATTAATAAAACTACTACTCTATTAAAACAGTAGCAGTGTGATTGAGCGATAGTATTGTTATTGGGGCAATAGCTGTAGCAATCTGCCATCATCGCCATCCTCAAGCAGCCATACCTGACCCTCTACGGTTGTCACATTACGAATTCTTGCGCCCATATCATAGCGATAGCGCTCACTGGCACTGCCTGCCGCGTCCATATCAACAACAATAAGCGCTTTGGAGGATAATCCACTCATCAAAGCCTTGCCCTGCCAGGCTGGAAAGTCGTTTTGACTGCCTGAGGTGTAGATACTTAAAGATGATGGTGAAATAACAGGCGTCCAAGAGACTTTAGGCGGCTCAAATTCAGGACGAGTATCATGATCGGGTATGTCTGTACCAGAATAATTACGACCGTTTGAGACCACAGGCCAGCCATAGTTATTGCCCTTGACGATCAAATTATACTCATCACCGCCGCGAGGTCCCATCTCGTTACTCCATAGTCGGCCCGACTCATCGAACGCCATACCGAGTACATTTCGATGACCCGTACTCCAAAACTGGGCGCTAATGTCGTTGTTGTTGGCATAAGGATTGTCACTAGGGATAGTCCCGTCAGGATGCAAGCGGATAATTTTGCCAAGATTCAAGCTCATATCTTGCGCAGGCTGTTTTTCTTGGCGATCGCCTGAGCTGATATAAAGGTAGCGTCCATCAGGTGAGAACAACAAGCGATGACTATAATGTCCTTGCCCATCGATTTTTTTATTTTGCTGCCAGATAGTGCTGATGTTTTGTAGACTTGGCTTATCGGTATCTAAACCGCTAAGCGTCGCTTTGATAACCCTTGCCCCATATTTATTACTATCAGCACCACTACCCGCTTCGGCATGACTGATATAAATGGCATTAGTCATCCTAAAATCTGGCGCTAAAGTCACATCTCCTAAGCCGCCTTGTCCGCCATAAGCCACCTCTGGCACACCTGCGACTTGGGTTTTGGCTCCCGTCTGCGTATCGACCACAAGCAATTCACCTGACTTTTGCGTGACTAGTAACTCAAGCGCGTCATTTCCTGTTTTTGGTAGTGCAGTCATCGCCCATGGCTCATTAAAGGTCGCGACAGCTTTAGTCGTAAATTCAGGTTTTTCAGTATCATTGGCTTGCGACATGCTCGCTGAGCTACTTTGCTCCATGTTGGCTGTTGTCGGTTCAGAGCAAGCGGCTGTACTTATTAGTAATGCGGCTATGGCTAGTGGTGCGCTATTATATTTGCTATAAATGGTCATAATATTTATCCCTATTTATTTTTAGGCAAAATTGACTGTATTTCTAATATAGCAAGCAAGAGCACAATTGGCGTACAGATTATGTTTTTATATAAAAAACCCCTTACCTGCGCTCGCAGATAAGGGGTTTGGGATAATACTATCGGTACGATTAACTGACTCGCAATTTACCAAAGGTCAGCTTGTCATTAGCATCTACTTCAACTTTGATGATATCTCCTGCGACAAAGTCACCAGCTAAGAGCTTCATCGATAGTGGATTTTCGATCTCTTGCTGAATGGCACGTTTCAGTGGACGCGCACCATAGACTGGATCATAACCAACTGCGACAAGCTTGTTCATCGCGTCATGTGACAACTCGATATCGAGCTCACGCTCATGCAAGCGCTGACGTAATCTATCAATCTGAATCTCAGCGATACCCGCCATCTGCGACATACCGAGCGGATGGAAGACCACGATCTCATCAATACGGTTGACAAACTCTGGACGAAAATGCTGCCCGACGGACTCCATAACCTCAGATTTGATATCCTCGTAACTCTCACCGACCATTTCTTGAATCTTGTGTGAACCTAAGTTACTGGTCATGATAATAACGGTATTTTTAAAGTCTACAACGCGGCCTTGCGAATCGGTCAAACGCCCATCATCTAATACTTGCAACAAGATATTGAACACATCAGGATGCGCTTTTTCGACCTCATCAAACAAGATGACGCTATAGGGCTTACGGCGTACCGCTTCGGTCAGTGTACCGCCTTCTTCATAGCCGACATATCCTGGAGGCGCGCCCACCAAACGGCTAACGCTATGCTTCTCCATATACTCACTCATATCGATACGCACGATAGCGTCCTGAGAGTCAAATAA
>NZ_JBQQFC010000082.1:0-9823 GCF_052258445.1 Psychrobacter sp. T6-1 | reverse complement strand
TATTTGTTCTATCATATTTGTTCTATCAATAGGCGCATTAAGGGTTAATTGCCGATTACAAATGAATGCTGTTCACAAATTCATCTTTACTAACGACGCAATCTCCTCTATGTTAAATGGCATAACGCCAAGACGCTAACAAAACCGTTACTTACCTATCACTTATAACGGCATCTGATAACATGAAGCAGATTTTTCTGCTTTTAGGTGTGTCTAATATTTACAAACCTTATATCCACATGTCTTTTATACAGTTAGCGTCATCAGCCTATCAATATCTATCATTTATCACATAAGGATTATTAGTTATGACTCAATCAACGACAGATATTCATACTTATATGCAAACCGTCGGCAAACAAGCCCGCGCCGCTTCTCGCGCGCTCGCTGCTGCTAATACAGGGGACAAAAACGCAGCACTCATTGCTATTCATGACGTGTTAGTCGATGCCAAACAAGACATCTTATCCGCCAACAAAATCGATATGGATAAAGGTGAAAAGAACAATTTAGACTCAGCATTACTCGACCGCTTAGAATTAAATGACGCCCGTTTTGACGGTATGCTGCAAGGTCTCAAAGATGTTGCCGCCTTACCTGACCCTATAGGCGCGGTCACCGACATGACCTATCGTCCCTCTGGTATCCATCTGGGTAAAATGCGCGTACCGCTCGGCGTCGTCGGCATGATTTATGAATCGCGCCCTAATGTGACTTTAGAAGCGGCATCACTGGCGCTCAAATCGGGCAACGCGATTATCTTGCGCGGCGGCTCCGAGGCTTTTGAGTCCAATCAGGCGATTGCTAAGTGCATTCACAAAGGGCTCGCCAATGCAGGTTTATCTGAGCATAGTGTACAAGTGCTAGAGACCACTGATCGCGCTGCTGTCGGCGAGCTGATTACGATGACTAAATACGTCGATGTCATCGTGCCGCGCGGCGGCAAAGGTCTAATTGAGCGTATCAGCAACGACGCCAAAGTGCCTGTGATCAAGCATTTAGACGGTAACTGTCACACCTTTATAGATAGTGATGCCGATCCTAAGATTGCGATAGAAGTTAGTGTTAATGCTAAGACGCATCGCTATGGCACGTGCAATACAATGGAGACGCTACTCGTTGACGAAGCAGTCGCAGATGAGCTGCTGCCACAAATCGCTGAAGCTATTATCAAAGCGGATAATGCCATGCAACTGCGTGTCGATGACAAAGCGCAAGCGATATTAAAAGACAATGCGACGCTAAACGGTCATCTGTCAGCGGCCACTTCTGAGGACTGGGACACTGAGTATCTAGCGCCGATTTTAGCTGTCAAAGTCGTCAGCGGTATCGATGACGCGATTGAGCATATCAATACCCACGGTAGTCAGCATACTGATGTCATTATCACTGATAATTATACCAAGTCGCAGCGCTTTATCCGGGAAGTCGATTCAGCCAGCGTGATGATTAACGCCTCTAGCCGCTTCGCTGACGGTTTTGAGTATGGACTCGGTGCTGAAATCGGTATCTCAACGGACAAAATTCACGCCCGCGGTCCTGTAGGACTTGAGGGTCTCACCTCACAAAAATGGATCGTCTATGGCCACGGTGAAACCCGCGCTTAATTGATCTAATCTAAATAAAAAATGCCAGCCTAGTCGCTGGCGTTTTTGTGCGTTATAACTAAGTTATATATACTATCTAAAAATCTAAATCATAGGACAGCTGGCTTATGCAAAGCGGCACTATTAAGCACTGGAACGAGGATAAAGGCTATGGCTTTATCGATGTGGACGATCAAAATGAAGATGTGTTCTTTCACATCACAACAGTACGCTTGTCTGAGCCTGTCAGTATTGGTCAGCGCGTCTACTTTACCAGCGAGCGCAATGACAAAAACCAGTTGCGTGCCCTTGAGGTAACCTCGACATCGCTGAACCTACAAGAGACGCCACTGTCACACTCTGCAAAAAAGACGCCAAAGCGCGCAGCGAACGCCAATCTTCAAGGCAACTCTAAAAACCATAAAAGTAATCAGCGCCGCATCGGTCAAACAAAGCGCAGTCCTATCTCACGCCTATTTAGCATCATCGCTATCATCGCCTTGGCTGCCTATTTCTTTGGTGATCTACAATCGATTTTTGATAATGGCCCTAGGTCAACTACTATTGCTCAATCAGCAGAAACTACCAATCAAAACGCTATCACGGGTGACGCGCAAATTGACAATACTATTGCGCTTATTGGGCAGGGCGGGCCTTTCCCTTATCCTGCTAAAGACGGCACAACTTTTTATAATCGTGAAGGTCGCCTGCCCAAAGAGGCCAGTGGCTACTACCGAGAGTACACTGTACCTACCCTTGGCGTCTCTCATCGCGGCGCGCGCCGTATCGTCACAGGTGGCAATCCGCCAACCGTCTATTATTTAACTGTTGATCACTACGACAGTTTTAGCCAATTACAGGTGAGATAAATGAGCCAAGCCATTCATTATATAAACCAAGATAGCAAGACGACTGCTATACCCAAGCGAGCAGTTAATATCGTTATCAAAGAAGTGCTGGACAAAGCCGCTCTATTAACCGCATTGGATAAGGCGCTTAGTTTTCCTGACTACTTTGCACATAATTGGGATAGTGCTTGGGACTGCTTAACCGATAGCGATGCTAAGCATTTACGTTTAGATTTGACGGATGTAAAGCAAATTAATACTGAGGATTTTAACGTGTTTAAAAGTATGATTGAAGATGCTTTTAGAGATTTTGGCAGGCCGCAGCTGTGGGTAGTCGTATAAAAGTTTAAATCACATGACATTTGGGCGTCTTGCTAAGCGTCTAGCCAATTACAATTGGCAGATAGCAAAAAGCCCGCTAAGATAGTGCTTAGCGGGCTTTTATAACGTATTAAGAAACTAAAGTTTTTGAATCAAACTCGCTATTTGTACTTTTTAATTTCACCACTCTTCACGCGAGCGACAAAAGAATTAATCTCTCTTTTCACAACTGGCATCAAGAAGTACAGACCGATGATGTTAAAGATCGCCATTGCAAAGAGCGCGGCATCTGAGAAGTCGATGACAAAGCTAAACTGTACGATGGTACCGATAACGACGAAGACCAAGAAGATAAGTTTGTATATCATCTCGCCGCCTTTACCTTCACCAAAGAGGTAAGTCCAAGCTTTTAGGCCATAATATGACCATGAAATCATCGTTGAAAAAGCGAACAGTAATACTGCCACAGCTAGGAAATACTGAAAAATAGGCGCCGTTTCCATAAAGGCTGCACGGGTTAGATCCACACCAGTGAGCGCTTGGGTTTGCAAGTTTGCGACAGTGTTTACCCCAGAGATAGTAATAACCAGCGCCGTCATGGTACAGATAACAACCGTATCAATAAAAGGCTCAAGCAAAGCGACTAAACCTTCCGTAGCAGGCTCTTTGGTTTTTACTGCTGAGTGAGCAATAGCGGCTGAACCAACACCGGCTTCGTTAGAGAAAGTCGCACGTTTTAAACCTTGAATAAGTGCGCCAATAAAGCCACCAGCTACGCCTGCACCTGTGAAGGCACCTGTGAAAATCTCACCGAATGCGGCGCCAATAAGATTAAAGTTAGCAACTAATACGATTACCGCCATAGTGATGTATAACAAGGCCATAAAGGGTACGACTTTTTCGGTAACGGTTGCAATGCGCGGCATACCACCGATGATAACCATACCAACTAAAACAGCCAAACCAATACCAAAGAATAAACTGTACTCTGTTGGAATACTAAAGGTAGAGCTCATAACTGCAAAGGCTTGGTTACCCTGAAACATGTTACCAGCACCAAAGGTTGCTAGAATACACATGAGAGCAAAACCAACCGCTAAAAACTTACCTAATCCGCCCATACCACGTTCAGCCATACCGCGGCTTAGGTAGTACATAGGGCCACCAGATACAGCCCCAGATGGTAGTATCGTACGGTATTTGACACCGAGCGTACACTCTACAAACTTGGTCGCCATACCGAATAGGCCAACCATAATCATCCAAAAGGTAGCACCAGGGCCACCAATGGCAAGCGCTGCACCAACGCCTGCGATATTACCAAGACCAACGGTACCTGATAAAGCAGTAGCTAGGGCTTGAAAATGACTGACCTCGCCTTCTTCTTTGGTAGCAGGATTGGGATCGGTATATTTGCCTCTAACAATATCTAGAGACAACCCTATTTGGCGAAACTGAATAAATCCGAAGTAAAAGGTAAACACTAGCGCGGCAACTAACAACCAACCCACAATAAGCGGAAAGCTGACATCACCAAGTGGTACTGAAAAGAAAATAAGGTCGACGAACCAACCAAAGGCATTGCCCATAAACCCATCGAGACCTGCACCAAATGCTTCTAAACCCGATTGCTCAACGACCACAGCTGATTCTTCAGCAGCTCGCGCGAGAGTGGCACTAAGTAGTAGCACCATAGCGACTAACGGTTGTTTTTTCATAAAAATCCCTTTTGTGAAAATCCCTTTTGCGAAAGTAACTTCCTGAACTATTGTCATGACATTAATATTCAATAGGTAATCATATATTACGATTTGTATTACTATTATTACCCAATTGTCACCGCTAATAATATACTAATTTAACTTAATAAACAAAAACAATCATATATTATAATGAGTTAGATACTTTCTTAGAGTTCACAGCTGTGATCTGGGGTCATCATATTTTGGATATCTATAAAATACTGTCGATATAAATTTATAAAATTGACCGTTTCCTCTAGTTTATTTAATAAAATTAAATTTTATAATAAACATTAGTCTACCTAAAAATCACGAAATAGTAGCTCTAAAAAACCGCTCAGCCTCAGCTAAGCGGTTTTTTATTGCTTACCATACTTATAGTATCAAACCGCTTTTAGGCACGTTTGATATGGCGACAAACACAAGAGAAGGCATAGCGTTACAAGTGAAACAACTTAATAATATTATGCTCTTTAGTTGGTAGAGTGTTATAGAATGGGCATCGCCAATTAGTTATCGAAAATAGCAACTTACATTAGTAGTCAATGCATTATGGCCTGTCAAAGGATTTTTTATGTTCGGTATTACTGACCTGACGACCTATATTATTGGTTCCATAATCATTATCCTATTGCCAGGACCAAATAGCTTATATTGTCTGTCGGTGTCTGCTGCACATGGCGTGCGCAAAGGCTATCATACGGTAGCTGGTATATTCGTTGGCGATAGCATTTTGATAATCGTTACGGTTCTCGGAATGGGTAGCCTGCTCAAACTCTATCCTATTTTATTTACGGGTATTAAGTTAATAGGCGGCCTATACTTATTTTATTTGGGTGCCAAACTCTTGATAGGCGCTTATCAAAATTTTCGTCATAGAGCTTTGCTAGCTGATGCTAAGCCAAAACCGATAACCGCGCCTATTCACCAAAACTTCTTTAATCGCGCGTTACTACTTAGCCTGACCAATCCAAAAGCGATCTTGTTTTTCTTATCCTTTTTTGTACAGTTCGTTGAGCCGAGCTATCCGCGTCCCTTTTTATCCTTCTTAGTACTTGCCATCATTTTGCAGATGATTAGCTTTAGCTATCTAAGCGTTATGGTTTTTGCAGGCAAAAATTTATCAAACAAATTTAATCAATATCCTCTACTCATTATGGTGAGCATGAGTTTTACAGGATTATTATTTATTGGATTTGCTATTAACTTATGGCTTGCGCAATTAAGCTAGATTGATTTAATGCACTATGCTGTGAGGTGCCGCTCATATTCAAATGTGTTGTTATACTTAAACTAAAAAAACCGCCAAGCCTAAGCCAAGCGGTTTCTATTTTTATACGTCTAAAAGCAGGTAAAAGAAATTACTGATTCTTTGCGTACACAGGCTTTTTGGCGCAGATGGCTTTTACCTTTTCGCGCGTATCAGAGATTACTTGCTCATCACCGAGGCTATCTAAGACATCACACATCCAGCCTGCTAGCTCTTTTACGTCAGCTTCATCAAAGCCGCGCGTGGTTACCGCTGGCGTACCAATACGGATACCTGAAGTCACAAACGGTGATTTTGGATCGTTAGGCACCGCGTTTTTGTTAACCGTAATATAAGCATCACCAAGCCATGCATCCGCTTCTTTACCCGTCATTTCTTGTTTAACTAGGCTGATAAGCATCAGATGGTTTTCGGTGCCGCCAGAGACGATATCGTAACCGCGATCCATGATGACCTCTGCCATAGCTTTGGCATTTTTGACCACTTGCTCTTGGTAAGTCTTAAAATTGTCCTCTAAGGCTTCTTTAAAGCACACCGCTTTGCCTGCGATGGCATGCATAAGCGGGCCGCCCTGGTTGCCAGGGAACACGGCAGAGTTGAGCTTTTTGGCCAGCTTATCATCACGCGATAAGATAATGCCTGAGCGCGGGCCACGTAAGGTTTTGTGCGTGGTGCTGGTAACCACATCGGCGAATGGTACGGGGCTTGGATACGCGCCAGTAGCGGCAAGGCCTGCAATGTGCGCCATATCGACCAAAAAGTACGCCCCTACTTCGTCAGCGATATCACGAAAACGCTGCCAATCGACCACTTGAGAATAGGCGGAGAAGCCTGCGATAATCATTTTAGGCTTGTGCTCGCGGGCTAGGCTGTCGACTTGATCATAATCAATCTCGCCTGCTTCATTTAGACCGTACTGCACCGCATTGTAGTTAATGCCTGAGAAGTTGATATGCGCGCCATGAGTCAAGTGACCGCCCGCGTCGAGGCTCATACCAAGTACCGTATCATTGGCTTCAAGGAGTGCTAAAAAAACCGCTGAGTTGGCCTGAGAACCTGAATGCGGCTGGACGTTGACGTACTGGGCGCCAAATAGCTCTTTGGCACGGTCAATCGCGAGCTGCTCAATGATATCGACGTATTCGCAGCCGCCGTAATAGCGCTTGCCCGGATAGCCTTCGGCATATTTATTGGTCAGATCTGAGCCTTGTGCTTCCATGACTGCTTGTGAGCAATAGTTCTCTGAGGCGATAAGCTCAATATGGCTCTCTTGACGTTTGCTTTCAGACGCCATCGCGTCAGCGAGTACAGGGTCAAAATCTTTAATAGAGATGTCTTTAAACATAAGAGTGTCCTATATTATTGGTTTTGTAAAACTAGTGTTATTTAAGATAAGGTTATGAGCGCGCTCATAGAGGGTGGATGCTCAGCAAGGATATTGCACTGAAATCTTGCCGTATGCTGAGTCTAACATGAAATATAACTTTATGAGCGCAAAAAAGCTCAGCTTAAGCTGAATGGTTTAAAGAATGATACGATAGAAAACACGTTGTGATGAAACTAAAAAACAGCCAAATGATATGGCTGTTTTTGTAGGTAGAAATAATGAGTGTTAGTATCTCAATCCTACTAGCGGTTTAGATACCCAGCCTGCGCCTTTATCAGTTTGAACATAATAATACCCGTTCTGCTCTTTACCCATATAAATAATGGTATCTTGCTGAGATAAACTACTCACCTGCATCGAATTGTTGCTCGCTTGATTATACAGTGATGTATTCTTAAGCTTGCCCGCTAGTAGAGCACCTTCAATAAGTTTGACGCCGCCCACTTGATTATCTACTTCATTTGACGAGATAAAACCAACTTCTTCACCCAAGTCTGTCACCGCCTGTTTGCTACCGCGAAACGTATCAGCAGTCTGCCCAATGGAGCTTACCGCTCTTTGCACATCATAGATGCTATCAAAAAACCCAGCGTTGGCCGTTTGCGATAGAGCAATTGTACTGGCACACAAGATGAAGGTGCTAGATAGCTTCAAAAATAATTTTGCGGGACTTAATGGGCTCATAATTGACTCTCATATTTTGATAACAGTGAAATAATAGACTAACGTTTAGTTACAAAATACTAACACAGTATCTATTTATTAAACAAGTGTTTTTCAATAATTGAAAACAGACAGAAACGTCTCGCTAATAAGCAGTTTTCGTCCATACCAGTCATAACGCGTTTGCCGCTGCCAACCTTTATGTGTATGAGAGATAAAGCGCTGGCTTGGCAAGGTGCGGCAGCGCCTAAATAGAACATAACCAATTGGCGTACCCTTTAAATGTTGCAAGCGACGAGCATCTCCTTTTAGGCTTGGTAGCGGAAACAGGCTTTGCGCCCAGACCCAAGGCGCCTCATCGTTGCCATATAGATATACTTCGCGCACCCATGCTAGCATCGGTCGATTAAGCGCTCTGCCCTCAATGCCCAGTTGATGTTTTTGCGCTAAGCTCAAAAGTCTGTAGCCCTCAAACTGTCGCTCTACGCGTAGGGGCTGACCTGCCTTGGTTTCTAGCATCGCAGTCAAAGAGCCTTTGGCATCGAGCCACGGCACAAGATTAGGCGGCGCTGGGGTATGCATGTGAGATAACTTGGTATTTAGCATTGCTATAGCGTGGCCCTTATACGTCGCTATCTATTTGAGCATCATTAAAGGTAGGCATATTATCTTCATTAAAAGGCAAAGCCGCAAACGCCTGCTGTCGATACTGCGCCATACGCTGTCTATCTTCAATGCAAAAGTTGCTAATTGCCGGAACAAAACGCGGATCATAAATACGATGTATCGAGTGGGTCTTGGTCGGAATAAAGCCGCGAATGAGCTTGTGTTCCCCTTGAGTGCCAGGATCAAAATACATCAGTCCCTGCTCAATCGCAAACTCAAGCCCTTGGTAGTAGCACAACTCAAAGTGTAAGCTATCATAATCAGCAAGCGCGCCCCAATAGCGTCCGTACAACGTCGCATTGTCGCTGTCAGGATTGTCATATAAGAATAAGCTACAGGCGATAATGTCCTCATTATTACCATCAGCACTATCATAGGCGAGCGCGAGCATTAAATGCTCGGGCATACTCTGTGCCAATGCCATAAAAAAGTCTAGCGTCAAATAAGGCTGCTGCCCGCGCACTGCATAGGTCATCACGTAACAGTGATAAAAGGCCTTCCAGTCGCTATCAGTAATGTCATCACCGCATTTACGCACGCACCTGATATCTTGCGTAGCAACTTTACGGCGCTCGGCGCGAATAGTCTTGCGCTTTTTAGCTTTAAGGGTTGCTAGAAACCCTTCAAAGTCTACAAAAGGCTGCTCATCTTTGAGCAAATCCTTATTTTGCCACAAGAACTGACAGCCTTGACGCTCAAGGATTGGCATCTCTATTATCGCCGGCTCAGCATCTATCTCTTGAGCCATAAGTGCCAGCTCTACATCAGTGTCACTTGGCATAGCAGTGGTCGCAACGTTTGCAAGGTTTGGCGTGACAAACAGCCCATGCCAGCTCGACGCGCCCACTTGCCGTGCAATATCATCAACCCCTGCGATAGCGGTTTTTATAATATCGTCGGTTAAAGTTTCGCCCTCTGCCAACCACAGGCGCTGACCGGTAATAGGCGTATAGGGTACGCTCGTTACCAGCCGCGGGTAATAATCGACGCCGTAGCGCGCATAAGCCTCTGCCCACGCATAATCAAAAACGAACTCGCCGCGGTGATGACCCTTTATAAAGACAGGTAGCACCGCTACAGGATGAGAGATAGACTCTGTAGCTAAGTCTCCCATATCATTTGCGACGCGATGCACCACTATAAATATCGGCAGCCACCCTGCTTGCTCACCGATAGCCCCTGTGTCCGTCAGCGCTTGCCAAAACGCAAAGGACATAAAGGGCGTGTCGGGCGTTTGCCATTTAGCATTATTCTGCCAGTCGGTATCATTTAGTAACGCGTACTCTAGATTCATAGGTCTCACAATCGTTGTTGTCGTTATGTGCTTGGCTTACTTATTT
>NZ_JBQQFC010000081.1:0-9851 GCF_052258445.1 Psychrobacter sp. T6-1 | reverse complement strand
CACCATATTGGCTCGCAGCAAATACTGCACGATATTACTTTGTCTTTGCCGCCCTCACAAGTTATCGCTCTGATAGGTCCTAATGGCGCGGGTAAGTCAACTTTGTTTTCGGTCATGGCGCGCCTGCACCCTTTGCAAACAGGTTCAGTCAGCTTTACCGTAGATAATAAAGACCATGACATCATCAGCTGTGATGCCCGTACCCTTGCCACCACAGTCGCTATGCTCGGTCAGGACAATCAAGTACAAGGGCGGCTGCGCGTCCATGAGCTACTAATGTTTGGGCGCTATCCGTATCACCAAGGACGCCCAAGCGCGGCTGACCAGCAAAAGGTCAATGAGATTATCGAGCGCTTTGAGCTTGAGCCCTTAGCCGATAGATTTTTGTCAACGTTATCTGGTGGTCAGCGTCAGCGCGTACTGATTGCGATGATTGTCTGCCAAGACACACCTTATCTGCTTCTTGATGAGCCACTTAATAATTTGGATATGTATCATGCAGGACGCCTAATGCGTGAGCTACGTACGCTTAGTCATACTCAGCAAAAAACGGTCGTTATTGTGCTGCATGATATCAATCAAGCCGCGCAGTTTGCCGATACGGTGGTAACGATGAAAGACGGTCAAGTCAAAGCGGTCGGTCGCCCAGTCGATGTCTTGACCCAAAAGACAATGAAAGCGCTGTATGACGTTGAAGTGACGGTGCTGACCCATCATGGTCGTCCTGTGATAGTAGATACGGTGTGAGTACAGCTATAAAAATGCGGTGTACTAAAGACAAAGGATTCGCGCAAACCGTATCAACTACAGTTGTCTCTACAAGATAGCTTCGGCGTCCTCACGCTTGATGATTTTGTGTTCATCTTCGCTGTTATCAAGCTTCCAGTAGCTTGAGATATACAGATGGGTTTTTGCTACCTGTTTTTCTTGTTTAAAGTAATGACGTAGCGCGCGCATACTATTGAACTCGCACGCTGCCCACACAGCGGGACTGCCCTCTAACCAAGGCAACTGCTTAATGCGTTCAAGCAGTGGACTACTATCGATGCTTGCTACTGCATTTACTACCCAGTGTATATCCATATTATCAGGCATATTCAACGAACGGATGTCTGCTTCACTTATGACCTCTATTACCGCATAGCCTTGAGCATCAGCGGGTAGCTCAGCCAAATTTACCGTTATGGCAGGTAGCGCAGTCATGTCACCTGCTAACAAAAACCAGTCGGCTTGAGCATTGATCTGTTTTTTGGCTCCAGGGCCGCCGATCAAGATGCTGTCGCCTATAGCCGCGGTATGTGCCCACTGTAGTGCTGGACCTGCATGCTCTTGAGGATGCAATACAAAGTCTACATCTATCTCGTGACTGCGCTGCTCAGCGATAGTATAAGTGCGCATGATAGGTTTACTGCTCTTAGGCTGTGAAAACATCAACTTAATATAAGCGCTTTGTTGGTTTGTTGGAAAGTCCTTAAACGCCTCTCCACCCAAAGTGATGCGGCGCATATGCGGCGTGATGTCTGTAATACGTTTGACTTCTAGAACTCTTGGGGTAGGTTTTGCCATTTCTGTATTCTCTCATGACTTATTAGCTGAGCTAATAATGGTTTTGAGCTATCAGAATTTACAGATCCTGATACAAAAAACCAGCGCTCTTTGTGAGATTGCTGGTTTTTATTATTTATATCAAAACTTAAAACTGATACGTTAACGACGCTTTTATATTTCGACCCATCTCAAAGTCAGTGCTTTGATCACTAACGGCACTATAGCGTGAGGCGTGACTGGCGTAAGTCTCATCAAATAAGTTATATACCCCGACAGTAGCTTTGACGTTCTCAAGCTGACGCGGCGAGTAGTTCATATAGATATCATGCACATCATAGTTGGGCTTGGTGTCGCCGCTATTATCAGTGATGGAGGCTACATAAGTGCTGCGCCAACCTAAATCAACCACCTCATTAGGTGCATAATCTAGGTTCACCATATAACGATCACCTGAGTCAGCACTACCGCCACTCACTGAGGGAATGCTATCACTGGTTTTGTCGCCCTCGCTGCGTGCACGCGCGTAGCTAAGACCCATACCAAAGTTATCAGTACTGTAGTTCGCTGCAAGCTCGACACCTTTGATCTCGTAATCTTCATCGCTATTGATCATGCCTTGACAGTCTTGTAAGTTGTCAGGCGAACCGCGCTCACCTGTAGCACAGTTTAGACCGTAGCGACCGGCGCGATCTCCTGTTCTAACAAACTGCTGAAAGTTTTCGATATTAGAGCGAAAGTATTTGGCGCTTAGTTGCAAAGCATCATTAGCGGTAGTCAATCCGCGCAATGTGGTCGCGACCCCAATCTCAGAGTTGTAGCCTTCTTCTGCTTTGAGATCATCATTGACATAGATACTATCGCCATTACTATTAAATATGGTTTGCGCAAGATCAGGGCCGTTGAATAACTGCGTGTAGCTGGCAAATACTTGTGTGCTTGGAGCAATCTCGTAGCTGGCCGCTAATGCGCCAACGACATTGTCATAGGTCTCGCCGCCTGAGACATATTCAGGCGACTCATAGCGATCGTAACGCACGCCTGGCGTTAAGCTAAATTTGCCCAGTTGCCACTGATCTTCTAAGTAGAGCGATGTGGTTTTTGCCTCATCAGTCGCCGTATCCCTGCCCTCACGCGCCATCTGTGATTCTTTTTTATAGTGCTCCACGCCTGTGATGAGTCTATGCGTACCCGTAACCCCTTCAAAAACGCTGTCATCGATTACACTAGTGTTTTCAATCTTGCCGCCTGTCGTTTTTACCTGAGCTCTCCAGTCATAGCCTGGCGATACGTCAGCGTTATTATCTCGCGAGATTTCGGTTTCGGTCTGATAAATCGTGGTATCAACATCAATTAAAGCATTTAGCGGGTTAAAGTTATAGTCAATCGTATACGTATCGCGGTTTACCTTTTGTGGTATAGGATCATCAGTTAAACTAGGAAAATCTGGGCGAAACGGGAAAATACCTTCTTTTTCAGTACGGCTAAAGCTTGCACCTACGCGGTGATTATCATTGATATAAGCGCCCGCTTTTAACAAAATATTTTCGCTTTCACTGTCCTCAAATAGCTCACGTCCATCGCCATCCTCACCAGAATCCGTATCGCGCTTGCCATAATAAGCTAGTAAGTCGATATTATCAGTAGGCGCGCCATAGACGGTGGCTGAGGTTAACAGCTCATCATTATTACTGCCGTAGCCAGCCTTTAGTTTTGCACCGATCTTTTGACCTGGCTTGAGCAAATCTACTGCATCCACAGTTTCAAACGCTACCGCGCCGCCTAGGGCGTCATTACCTAGCGTCACTGAGTTATTACCGACCGCTACCTCAGCACGTTTGAGCAGGTCAGGATCAAGGGTGACATCACCCATATGATAAAACAAAGCACCCTCTTGACGAGCACCATCGACAGTCACTTTCAGATTGGTATCATCAAGCCCGCGCACCCTGATACGCTGGTTTACCGTTGAGGTACCACCGACCTCAACTCCAGGTATCACATCTAAGAAGTCACTTAAATGACTCGCTTGCGCTGCAGGCGTATAGTTATCGATATAAACCGCTTCTTCTTGCAACTCATCTCGTACAGAAGTATTCGCCGTTACCGTAATCGTTTGCAGCGTCGTACTTGGCAGGGAGTCCGCAGTCGCGGCGCTCGCAGCTTGTGACCATAGCGCTGCTGCTACGCCCATAGATAATAGGGTTAATTGGCTATGATTTTTTGGCTTAGAGCGGCTTTTACTTAAACTCTGATCTTCACGCATAACTTACTCGCTGATTTCACTATGAAAAGGGTACTTAAATTTGTATGAGTCATATTCAGGATTGATGAGATTATCACCAAGCAACCAAAAAATTGACTCATATATTTATTAATACTAATGTTAATGATAATTATTATCATTCAATTAACGAGAGGAATGATAACGAAGTATTTATATTTTGGCAACAGTAAATATAGAAGTGTACGTAGATAAGCGATTAAATTTACATTAATAGAGACTAAAAAACGAAGGTAATCTGTTGAATTTTAAGGAAGTAAAGATACAAAAAATTGCTGCAAATAAAGTGTGAAAGTTACCTGAAATATAAAAGTATACCGCATAGCACCTTTACAGACGTGACGTCTATTTGCAGATAATACTGATAGACAAAAGTCATAATTATCTTGACCTATGACCTAGACATCCTTAAAGTGTTAACAATCTATGTTGCTAAATGTTAACAATATTAGCTTCGATTGATTTTAACACCAAGGGAGAAAAGGATGTCCATTGCAAATGAGCAAGGAAGTCAGCTCAATAGTCAGCCCAACAGAGCACTTTATGATTATGATACGTTCAATCCAGAACGCAAAAACTCACGACTTTATAACGAAGATCTAGCACCGCTACAGCCTAAAGAGCGCAACTGGGGCTGGTTTGCAATCTTTAACGTCTGGTCCAACGATATCCAAAGTCTGTTCGGCTATACTCTCGCCGCGTCACTTTTTTTGAGTTATGGTCTTAGCGGCTGGTGGGTGATGGCAGCGATTATCTGCTCTGGTTTTATCGTCATGTGGATGGTCAACTTAACGGGTAAACCCAGCGTACGCTATGGCATACCCTTTCCCGTCCTAGTGCGCGCTAGTATGGGTATTAACGGTGCTAATTTGCCTGCTATTTTGCGGGCGATTATCGGTATTTTTTGGTACGGGGTGCAGACTTACTTTGCCTCAACAGCAGTTGCCATTTTATTAGCCTTAGTGATAGGCAGCTCAGATTCGACCTTTTTGGGTCTAAATGGTACCGCGTGGCTGGCCTTTGTCATTGTTTGGGTCTTTCAGATTATGCTGTTTTGGGCTGGGGTTGAGCCGATTAAGCACTTCTTAAACTGGGCGGGGCCGCTCGTTTATGTCGTTATGCTTATTTTGATGGGTGTGGTCTGGTATCAATCAGGCTCAGAATTAATACCAGCAATTAATTCTGTATTTGCCAGCGGCAGTGATTATACGGGTACATCATTCCAAGCCTTTACTGCGATTGTCGGTACGATGGTGGCCTATTTTGCCGCTGTAGTGATTAACTTCGGTGATTTTTCGCGCTTTTTACGTAGTGAGCGCGATATGAAGCTAGGTAACCTGCTTGGACTACCGATCAACATGGTGTTCTTCTCGTTTATCGCTTTGGTAATTACTGCAGGAACACTAGTACTATTTGGCGAAGCCTTAACCAATCCCTCAGATATCGTTGATCGGGTGGACTCACTACCATTGACTATCGTTGCCGCTTTAACCTTCTTTGCCGCGACGGTTGGTATTAACATGGTGGCAAACTTTATCCCGCCCGCTTATGACTTAGCAAATCTATTTCCTAAGCATATTAACTTTCGTACGGGTGGTCTGATCACCGCTGTGATTGCCTTTTTTGTTGGCGCCTTGTGGTTATCCTTTATCAGCAAGATCGGTATTGTCGGCTTTGTTAATGCTGTTGGTGCTGTTATCGCGCCTTTCTTTGGTATCTTAGTCGTTGATTATTACCTAATCAAGCGCCAACAGATCGATATGGATGATTTGTTCTCAGCTGATCCAGCAGGGGCTTATTATTACTATAAAGGCTGGAATATACGTGGCCTGATTGCCTTCGCTGTCGGTGCTGTATTCTCCTTGGCAACCGTGCTGATACCTACGCTAGCTAGTCTTGAGGGTTATGGCTTCTTGCTAGGCGCAGCTTTGGGCGGCGTTGTATATTGGGTATTGATGCGCCCGTATGCCGTAGACCCACATACGATTTAAAGTAGTGTTTAATAAAGTCGTACTTGCAACCCCATAAATGAGAACGCTAAAAAGGAATAATAATGACACAGAAGATAACCAGTGACTTCGATCAAAACGCTTATCCTCGCGACCTAAAAGGCTACGGCGATAATCCACCAAAAGCCAACTGGCCGGGCGGGGCGAAGATTGCGGTTCAGTTCGTACTCAATATCGAAGAAGGCGCTGAAAACAGCGTCATTCATGGCGATGCAGAATCTGAGCGCTTTTTGTCTGATATATTGGGTACGCCGTCGTTTAATAATCGTCACCAGTCTATCGAGTCAGCCTTTGAGTACGGTAGCCGCGTCGGTGTATGGCGGGTACTTGACGCCTTTAAAGAATATGGTCTGCCTATCACGACCTTTACTTGCGCGGCGGCAGCTGAGAAGACCCCGCATATCATCGAGCGTGTGTTAGAGGACGGTCACGAGGTCGCAAGCCACGGTCTGCGCTGGATTACTTATCAGTATATGTACCGTGAGACTGAGCGTGAACACGTACGCCGCGCGACTGAGATATTCCAGAACATGCTTGGGTATCAGCCTCTTGGCTGGTACACGGGGCGCGATAGTCATAATACTCGTGAGCTGGTGGTTGAGCAAGGCGGTTATAGCTATGACTCTGACTCTTATGCCGATGAACTCCCTTACTGGCTTAATGTGAAAGTAGAAGAAGGTAATCAGATTACGCGCAAGCCGCACCTAGTCATCCCTTATACTTTAGAGACCAATGATATGCGCTTTGCCTCAAGTCCCGGTTTTACCAACTCAGAGCCATTTTATCAGTATCTCAAAGACAGCTTTGATACACTCTATGATGAGGGAGATAAAGATGGTAAGAACGAACCCAAAATGCTCACTATCGGCTTACATTGCCGTATTATTGGCCGTGCTGGGCGTATTGTCGCGTTAAAGAAATTCTTAGCATATATTACCAGTAAGCCTGACGTTTGGATCTGCCGCCGCGACGCAATTGCTAAGCACTGGTATGAGAACCATCCTGCCACCGAAGATAACACCGCGAACTGGATGTAACTTTAAGTTTGTAGATCAAGTTTAGACGTCCATTTACCGCGGAAAAACATTAAGGATTATAAATCATGTCAACAAAGAGTACCTATTACGCCCCAACGGGTGGCTTGCCTCCGCAAACGCAGCTCCTATCTGATCGCGCTATCTTCACAGAAAGCTATGCGATTATTCCCAAACGCGTCCTCACCGACATCGTCATCAGTTACTTGCCGTTTTGGGAAGGCATGCGTATGTGGGTAATTGCCCGCCCGCTAACAGGTTTTTCTGAAACTTTTTCGCAGTACATCGTCGAGGTTGCCCCAAATGGCGGCTCTGATAAACCTGAGCTTGATGACAAAGCTGAAGCCGTATTGTTCGTTGTAGAAGGTGAGATGGAGGTCACTATTGAAGGCGTGACGCATCATATGCAAGCAGGTGGCTATGCTTTTTTGCCGCCTAAATGCAACTGGACGCTTAAAAACAATAGCGACGCTCATGTCAAATTTCACTGGATACGTAAAGCGTATCAGTATGTAGACGGTATCGACGCGCCCGAAGCGTTCGTGACCAGCGACCATGAGGTTGACGGTATCGAGATGCCAGGTACTGATGGCGTTTGGAAGACGACAAGGTTCACTGAGCAATCTGATATGCGCCATGATATGCATGTCAATATCGTCACCTTTCAGCCAGGCGGCGTGATTCCATTTGATGAAACGCACGTGATGGAGCATGGTCTGTATGTGCTAGAAGGTAAAGCCGTCTATCATCTAAATGCTGAATGGGTCGAAGTTGAGGCGGGCGACTTTATGTGGCTACGCGCGTTCTGCCCGCAGTCCTGTTACGCTGGTGGCCCTGGACCCTTTAGATACTTACTCTATAAAGACGTCAATAGACATATGCCATTTATTCGCCCAGAACGCTAAGGGAAGAGGAGTTTATGAGTACTACAATCGTTGCAAAACCTTTGACTAAGGTTGAATTTGCGCCCTTTGGTACCGTTATTGAGCCGTATGATGCCCAGCAGCAAACGCCTGATAACAGCTATGTGATTAATAACGGTTATGCCACACGTCATCATGCTATCGCTGAGTGTCAGCTCGATGGCGGCATTGTCGGTATGAGTATATTTTGTGCCAAAAAGCGCGATGTTCCTATTGCTTTATCAGTGATGGAGTATCATCCATTTGGCACGCAGGCGTTTTTTTCTATGAACGCTCAAGACTATGTTGTAGTCGTCGCACCAGCCGGCGCGCCACCAAAGTCTGCTGATGATTTGACGGTGTTTTATGCCAAGTCGCATCAAGGCGTACAATACAACCCTAACGTCTGGCATCATCCTCTGCTAGCGCTTGGGCGTGATTCTAACTTTTTGGTGGTTGATCGTATCAATGGCGAAGGTAATAATTGCCATGAGCTTGATATTGGGGATTGGCAAATATTTATAGCGCTTGAAGACGAGCAGACGGATAATAACGCGCCAAGCTCAGAACAAGCTAAGTTTTGATTTTATGCTTGGTTAAACTATTAGGGCGTGTTGAACATTCACAAATACGCACTGACAGAAACTATTTTTTAGTCGCTGCTCTTAAATTAGAAGCAAGATAAAAATAGTAAGTTTAGTCATTCTAAGCGTCTATTTTTATTAAAGGAGCGGCAAAAAAGAGTCCTGTCCTTTCAGGCTGATGCTAAAATTGCCCCATACTGTGTTGCAAGTCTAGCTAAGGTCTAGACATTATCTTCGACTTGCGCCGTGTCTGGAACCATTTTAGCGATCAGCAGTGCCATGGTTGAATGTTCAACACGCCCTGGTTAAGTAGTAGCTAGTGACCATTTTGATATAAAAGACAGCCCTTAATTGGGTTGTCTTTTCTTATTTTAATACATTTACTTTAGGTCTGCTAAAAATCTTGAGCGACTTAAACCTATAAAAATAGTGATGATAAGACAATAAGAGAGCGATATGGCAAACATCGATAGCCCAATGTCAGCGCGGCAATCCTGGATAGGAACGATTCAAATCATAACCGCAGCTATCTGCTGGGGTACGCTTGGGATATTTTCGACCTATCTGAATCAGCTAGGTTTTAGTGGTTGGCAAATTACCATTTTGCGCATTGTTACCGCCGCTTTTCTTATCCTGGTGATGCTACCAAAAATATGGCCACACCTAATCACATTGCGCCCAAAGCAGTGGCTTGGACTGGCAGTGCAGTCCTTGATCGGTGTGCTTGGCATGTCAGTATGCTATTTCTTTGCTGTAATCTATGTCGGTGCCGGTCCCGCCGTTGCCCTTCTCTATACCGCGCCTGTTTTTAGCTTACTCTTTTCAGCGCTGTTTTTGAGTGAATCTATTACGCGGCAGTCCGCTCTACTGGCACTCATGGCAGTATTTGGCGTGGGTCTAACGATGTTAGGCGATCAGGCGCAAGTCAATTGGGGCATTGTACTTGGGCTGTTGTCAGGCGTGTGTTATTCGCTATACGGCGTACTCGGCAAGCGCGCGATGCACTACGCGCATCCTGCCCCTTTGGTGTTTTTTACCTCGATCATTATCAGTGCCGGCGTGCTGCTATTGCTCCCGCAGACCTATCACACTTATGGTAAGTTATTCACCTTGCCTGTGCTGACTTGGGGCTACGTTTTGGGGTTATCTCTATTAGGAACTGTTGTGCCTTTTGCTCTGTACATGAAAGCGCTTGAGAAGCTACCTGCTACCCGCGCTTCGGTGTTTACTATCTTTGAGCCGTTGACAGCGATTGTCCTTGCAACCCTACTATTGCACCAATCCTTATCATGGATTCAATATATAGGCGTGATACTCATTTTACTTGCCGCTTTGATGAACGCTGTATTAAATGGAACGACTACGCGCGTGCCGCGTTGGTTAAAAAGGCGGCAAAAGATTTAGGTTTATGGTTTAAACTTGCCTTTTACAAAAAACAAAAAAGCCCCAACTAGCTATCAAAGTTGGGGCTTTTTCTTAAAGCTCAAAACTGA
>NZ_JBQQFC010000080.1:0-9856 GCF_052258445.1 Psychrobacter sp. T6-1 | reverse complement strand
ATACTCAAATACTCAAATACTCAAATACTCAAATACTCAAATACTCAAATACTCAAATACTCAAATACTCAAAATTAGGATTGCTCTATGAAAGTCATTGCTGTGTTGAATCAAAAAGGAGGCAGTGGCAAGACAACTATTGCCACTCAATTAGCTCGTGGCTTGCAGCTGCAAGGACATAGTGTATTGCTAGTAGATAGTGACCAGCAGGGCAGTGCACGTGATTGGCGAGCTGTAGATGAAGATAATCCAGTACCAGTGATAGGTCTCGATAGACCTACGCTTGATAAAGATCTAAAAAATGTCTCTGATAAAGAGTATGTTGTGATTGATGGTTCACCACAAGCAACTAGTTTGGCTTTATCTGCAATTAAAGCAGCTGATTTTGTATTAATTCCTGTACAGCCTAGCCCATACGATGTTTGGGCGACTAGCGATTTAGTAGACTTAGTAAAGCAGCGTATAGAGATGACTGACGGTAAACTAAAAGCAGCCTTTGTAGTGTCTAGGGCAATCCAGAATACTAATATTGGTAAGGAAGTGGCTTCAGTTTTACTAGAGTACGGTCTACCTGTGTTAGATAGTAGAATTATGCAGCGTGTAAGTTATCCAAATAGCGCAGCATTAGGCAAGACCGTATTTGATACTGAGTCAGTGAACAGTAATGCAGTACAAGAAATGACGGTATTGGTTAATGAAGTTAAAACATTTTTTGATAAGGAGTAAATGATGAGCTTAGCAGCAGGTCGTCCCAGTAAGAAGGTAAAAGATGAGTTATCTTTGTCAGACGTGACCGATAGTCCTCAAAAAACGGCACGAGTAAACTTTAACATTGACAAAGATAAGTATATTGCATTCAAAAAGTTTGCGCTTGATAACCGAAAGACAGTGACTGAGCTATTAACTGAAATGATTGATGAGAAAATAGTTGAACGGTAGTTTCTGTAAGTTACAAATAAAGTAGCTCAGAATAAAGGATCATGCTAAATGTTTATTGAAAGTCATAAAATGGCTTTATCAAGTTTTAAAACAGATATAGATCTGTATATGGTCGATGGTGTGGTAGCAGATGATGAAGGAGTCTTATCTCTGTTATTCGGGGAGTATTTACGTGTCGAGAATATATTACAAAACTATGATGAGTTTGCAAGCCTAAAAGCACTGCAAGACTTGGATGTGACCGATGCTGACGCTGTTGAGACGTTTAAGGATGAGCATTACCTAAACGATGATGAGATAGCCGCTATGCAAACTATTAAAGTGCCTGCTGAACGTACCGTACAAGATTATCGCTCAACCTATAACGATATACGCGATTGGCTACGTCGTGAAAAGGCGGGTGACCAGCAAGATGAGTCTTCGATTGATTGGGATGAGGTTGTCTTTGAAATAGACTTGCTCAAATCACAGGAGATCAATCTAGATTATATCCTTGAGCTAATTTTTGAGCATAATAAAAACACCAAGGACAAGTCTGCTTTGGTTGAAGAAGTACGTCGTTTGATTCGAGCAAGCCTTGGCAACCGAGCCAAAGAAAGCTTGGTGGTAGATTTTATCAATCAAACTAACTTGGATAATATCCCTGACAAATCCAGCATTATCGATGCCTTCTTTAGCTATGCTCAGGTAGAGCAGCAACGTGAAGTCAAAGATATGATTGCGGCTGAGAATCTGAATGAAGATGCTGCTAAGCGTTATATTACCGCTTCTCTAAAGCGTGAGTACGCCAGTGAGAACGGTACAGAGTTGAATGCTATCTTGCCTAAACTAAACCCTCTCAACCCGCAGTATCTGACCAAGAAGCAAAGTGTTCTGCAGAAAATAGCAGCTTTCGTTGAGAAGTTTAAAGGTGTGGGTGGGAAGGTTTAGCTAAATCAATAGAAAGCTCTGCAAATAAATCATGTTTATCGAGAATTCTAGATAGTTCATTAAAAAATAGGAAGTATTAATGATTAACAGTGAATACCCTAATGGATCTGAATGGCGAAAATGGGATCTGCATATACATACGCCAGCATCGTTTCATTGGACTGGGCAGAAGTTCAATAGTGATCCTTGTGATCCTAGAAATGCGCCATTAGTTGATCAGATGATAAATGCACTCAATTCAGCAGAACCAGCAGTATTTGCAATAATGGATTATTGGACTTTTGATGGTTGGTTTGCTTTAAAGCATCGATTGAAGCAGGACGATGCTCCAAAGTTAGAAAAAACAGTTTTTCCTGGTATAGAATTACGTCTAATGTCACCCCTAAAAGGAGGAAGATTAAACGCACATGTAATTTTCTCTGACAATATTAAAGACCAAGAGCTCATAGATTTTAAAGCTAATTTGAAGCTAGAGTTCCCAGGAGATGGATGTAGAAATTTATCTAATGATGCTCTTATTGATTATGCTCGTTCGGTTCCTGAAGATAAGTTAAGGCATCATGGCATAGATATATCTAGGGTATTAGATCATACAAATTATGCTCTAGAAGCTGGTTCAATAATGGCTGAATTGAATTGTGAAAGTTACAAGGAAGCCATAACAAAAGTAAAAAATAAACAAGCTATAGGTTTTATGCCTTTTGATACTAGTGATGGTTTAACTGGAATAGAGCGTAATGCTCATTATGTATACGTTTTAGGATTATTCAAAACTTCGCCAATATTCGAGACTAGAAATATTAGCATTTGGGAGGCTTTTTCTGGTATTAAGACCACTAAAAATGAGCGGTGGTTTGATGACTTCCAAATAGCATTAAATAATACTCCAAGACTAGCTGTTTCTGGCAGTGATGCGCATCGGTTCATTGGTATTCAAGGAAATGATGATCAACGAGGATATGGTGATTACCCTTCAGGAAAAGCTACTTGGATAAAAGCTAATCCAACTTTCCAAGGATTACAACAAGCAATAAAAGAGCCTGCAAAACGCTCTTTTATAGGTGCAGTGCCCCCCAAATTAAAGTTGATAAGAGAAAATAGAAGTATATTCATAGATAAGCTAGAGGTGACAAAAGTTCCATTGTCGGCATTTAATGAACGCTGGTTAGAAAATACTAAACTAACGTTAAACAATGATTTGGTTGCTATTATTGGTAATAAAGGAAGTGGTAAAAGCGCACTAGCAGATATTATTGCGTTAGTAGGCAACTCAAAACAAAGTCATCATTTCTCTTTCTTAAAGAAAAACCGTTTCAGAGGCAAAGTGGGTGTACCTGCAAAACATTTCATTGCAAAATTGATGTGGGGAGATGAACAAGTTTTAGAAAAAAACCTAAATGATGATCCAGAAATTGAACATGTTGAGTTTGTTAAGTATATACCTCAAGGACACTTTGAAGAGCTATGTAACGATCATGTCGACGGTAAATCCAATTCTTTTGAACAGGAATTGAGGGCTGTTATTTTCTCTCATGCTAATGAAACTACTAGGCTAGGCGCCCATAATTTTGAACAACTTATCGAACAACAAGAAAGTGCGCTGAGGAGTAATTTTGATAGTTTAAGAAGCGTGTTACATAAGATCAATCATCAGATATCATATATTGAAGGACAGATGTCAGACGTAACTCGTAATACGATTAGCGAGAAATTGACTCAAAAGAATAGGTTGCTTGAAGAGCATTCAAAGGCTAAACCTGAGGAAGTCTCTGAACCAACCATCGAGTCTTCTGCAGAACAACAGCAAGTCTCTGCCGAATTAACAGATGTAAATCGGCAATTAGAAGCTATCTATATACAACAAGAAGAAAATAAGATTAAGCTGACTAAGTTGGCTTCAAAGAAGAAGTCTTATTTAAATATAAAAGAAGGAATTGAGGTTGTTGAAAGATCTCTGAGTCAGTTTAGAAGTGATCATTTGGTTGATGCGGTAACTTTAGATTTAACTCTAGAAAGCTTGCTTTCGTTAGAAGTACATGAGCTGATATTGTCAGAAACAGATACTAATATTTCTACTGAAATTACAAGAATTAAAGCTAGTGATGCAAATCTTGATATCAATAAAAACATTTTAATTTTAAGACGAAACGCTTTAAATACAAGATTAAATGGACCACAGCAGGCTTATCAGCAGTACCTAGAATTATTAAATACTTGGGAAGAAAAACAGGCTGGAATAGTCGGATCAAACGACCTACCTGAGACAATACTGGGATTGGAGCATCAGCTCGAAAAATTAAATGATTTGCCAATTGAAAGAGATGAGTTGCAAACCCAAAGAATTTCAATCACCGCACAAATTTTTGATATTCTAGATGAACAACGTATCAGCAGGGAGGCTCTATTCAAACCTGTTCAAGAATTAATTCAAAGTAATTCTCTAATACGCAACGAATATAAGCTGCAGTTTCAGTCAGAATTAAAAAGCAACCTAGATATGATCTACGATAGATTGTTTTTAATGGTTAAACAAACTGCCGGTGATTTTAGAGGGGAGAGTGAAAGCTTAGCGGTACTAAGAGAATTAATGGATAAGCATGATATAAGTTCTAAACCTTCTCTTATAAATTTAGTTCAAGAACTACATGGGAGGCTTGAGGAAGCTTCAAAACTACCAGGCATACAATCTTTACTAAAGAAAGATCGTAATGCTAATGAAGTCTATGATTTCATATTTGGGCTAGAGTATCTAAAACCTCAATATACTTTGATGTTTCAGGATGCACAAATAGAACAGCTTTCACCAGGACAAAGAGGCGCTCTACTTTTGATCTTCTACCTCCTGGTTGATAAAGACAATAATCCTATAATCTTAGATCAACCAGAAGAAAACTTGGATAACGAAACAATAGTTAGCTTACTCGTACCTGTGTTAACTGAAGCAAAGCAAAAGAGACAAATAATTATGGTTACTCATAACCCTAATTTAGCGATAGTTTGTGATGCAGAACAAATAATTCATTGTGAATTTTCTCGTTCAAACAGCAATGATATTAGTTATATTTCAGGAGCCATAGAGTGCAGCATAATTAATAATAAAGCTGTTGATGTATTAGAAGGGACTATAATAGCTTTTGACAACCGAAAAATAAAATATATGTAGGGCATTACACTAATATATACCTGTTTTATGAATGTACGTCTAAAAGACCGATTATCTAAATCAACTATGTAGAAGCTAACAACCTACCTAGAATTAGACTAAGGTGGTTTTATCACCTTAGTCAGCCTATCATTAACCTATACCCAAAACATAAAACTTCTAAACGATAACCTATCTATCATTTGACTTTTATTTGATATTAAATGATAGTAATATCTTGCTATTATCAATGAACATCAATTATTAAGTCTAACTGATACAAAGAGGTATTATGACCGTTCGTATTTATGTGAGAGCCAGCACTAAGGATCAAGACGCTACTAGAGCATTAATAGATTTGGTTGCCTTCAGTAGCCGCTATGGTGATAGCTATGTTGATTACGTTGAGCACTTCAGTGGTACAAAGCTCGATAGACCAATCTTAGCTAAGTTGCTAAAGGACGCCGAGCAAGGCGATATTTTATTGGTTGAAAGCGTGGATAGATTAAGCAGACTATCTCAAGATGATTTTTCGATTCTAAAGCAGCGTATTAAAGATAAGGGCTTACGATTGGTGGTGGCTGATCTACCAACCACACATACGATGAGTGACGGTATGACAGGTGAGATCCTAAAAGTGATTAACGATATGCTGATCGATTTATTAGCGACCATGGCAAAGCTTGATAATGACAAGCGTAGAGAGCGCATTAAACAAGGATTGGCCAACAGTGGCTATAAACCCACTGGTAAGAAAGCCAATACCGCAAAACACAATCGTATTAAAGCATTGGCTAGTCAAAACAATATGACAAAAGAAGAGATCGCTAAGGCGGTTGGTGTTGGCGTAGCTACCGTTTATCGTGTCTTAAAGCAGGTCAATAGCTGAGGTATTTTAAATATCGACTCAACGTGACCTTTGGTCTTGATTTAAAGGCATCGCAACGTCATAAGAAAATCGTTTTAATGCAATAAGGCTTTATAATAATCATTATATTGCATTCATAATTGTTTTTGCGCAAAATGGCTTATCTATAATCGCTTGAGCCACTCATGATGAATACCCCTATCTCAGATCCTATTGGCGCAGCATGGCTTGTCCGTTATGCCAGCATAGAGCTGGTTTCGCCTTTATATGTCAGCAGTAGTATCGGTGGGCGCAGACAAACCTATAAAGACGGTGACGTCATTCATAACGCTTATCAGGAAACCGCGCGTCCACTGGACACTATCATTGCGCACTTACAGTTTCACATGCGTCATGAAGTACTGAATTTAGAGTTACTGGTTCGTCTATTTGAGCAGATAGGGGCAAATGACGTGCAAGCATGGGTAAACGCTGAGCCGACAGGCAGCTATGCCCGTAGAATGGCTTTCTTGTATGAGTGGCTCATGGATAAGCATTTAGAGGTACCGAGTAATATAGGCGGTAACTATGTGGATGCTTTGGATACCAAGAAGTTGGTTACTTCAAGTCCTTCGCAGGTCATCAAGAACGCTCGCTGGCGTATCAATGACAATCTAGCAGGAACCCGTCATTTCTGTCCGATGCTGGTAAAAACAGAGGCCTTTACGCAAGCAGCTGCACTCGATATTGCCACAATGGTTGACAAACTTAACGATGAATTTGGGCAAGACTTACTGATGCGCGCCTCCGTATGGATGACCCTACGAGAGAGTAAAGCCAGCTTTACTATAGAAGGTGAGGGAAAAGAGTTAAAACGCATTGAACGTTTTGCCGATGTGATGGCACGGCGTACCGGCACCGGTGACATTCCGCTTGATCCTGAATCACTAGCAGAGTTGCAACAAGAGATACTCGGTAGCAAAACGGTTATCCAGCAGTATGGTGTCCGTCAATCACCAGTTTTTGTGTCGCATACTCAGGTCAATGGCTTTAAAGAAATTGTGCATTATATTGCTCCACCAGCTGATGACATTGCTGATAAGTTAGAAGGATTACAGGTATTTATGGAAAAGACTGAGGGACAATCAGCACTGATGCGTAGTGCGGTTGCCTCCTTTGCCTTTGTATATATTCATCCGCTGGCGGATGGCAATGGCCGTGTACATCGCTTTTTAATTAATGACGTCCTCAGGCGAGACCAGGTCATTCATGAGCCGATTATCCTACCTATATCACAAGCCATTGCCGAGCATCCCTCAGACCGGCATGCCTATGATAAGATTTTAGACCGTGTCTCTGTGCCGCTCATGAAGCAAATCCGTGATCATTACAGCTTTGATAAACAGGCAGTTACCTACCCTGATGGTATTCGCTCAAACTTAAATTTTGGAAATACTCACCTGATTCAACCTGCATGGCGCTTCATGGATCTAACGCCTCACGTTCAGTACTTATCAGGACTGATTGCTCATGTTATTGAAAAAGAGATGCATAACGAGTCACAGTACCTAAGAAAGCATGACCATGCACGACTGGCGATAAAAGAGATTGTTGAGATGCCCAACAGCTATGCCGATAGAATCATTCGCAGCATGCTACAAAATAAGGGTGCTAAAAGTAATAAGCTACTGAAGGATTATCCGTTTTTGGCAAATGATGAGGTTTGGGACGATATTTTCTCTATCGTTGTAGAGACCTTTAAAGATGAAGCAGATGGTTTGAATAGTTAGACGAACCCTGCTATACGCAGGAAAGTCTGCCTTGATAATCAAGCTCAAGCTAGTCTCAATATTATCGTTCCAATGATGATTCGTTTGTAAAACGATTCGGCGAAAATACCGTAGCCTGAAAAGTAATCAATATTTTTCTTGACCCTATTCAAGCTAATAAACTACTAAAAATAGAATATGTTAAAGGAACTTTGATAACAGATTACTTTTGTTTGACAAGAATTATTACAGCTCCTAAAATTTGAGTATTTGAGTATTTGAGTATTTGAGTATTTGAGTATTTGAGTATTTGAGTATTTGTTTAGCTATAACAGCTATCAGCTGACGCGAACACTTAGCTGTAGCTTGTATTTCAGAATAGCTATGCCCAGATTTTAGGAGGCTAGCAATAATCTTACGCTTTTCGGTATCTTTCCTACGCCCTAAATATTTACCTTCTGTCTTAGCATGAGCAATACCTTGCACCTGACGGTTATGTCGATCTTTATAGTCCTTTCTAGCAATAGCAGCGAGCATATCAAGCATCATCGAATTAATGGACTGTAATACGCTGCTCATAAATTCAGTGCTGCTCTCAGATTGAGGCGTCATATATGAGGTCGGTAGCTCTTTTGATACTACCCCAGATTCTTTTCTAATAGCATTCTTTTGAGAGTATCCCAATCAGCTTGGTTTAAACGTGCTAAGCGGTCAATCTGCTCTACCAAAATTATATCGCCTTCATAGGCATCATCGATCACTTACATTAACTGTGGACGTATTAAAGTTGCGCCTGATTCGTTTTCGACATAGAAGGCGGCAATTTTGTGATCATGATCAGTAGCAAACTGTATAAGCTCGTTTTTGGTACGCTTGGCATCTTATTCTTTGGTAGACGCTCGTAGACACGCTCTGATAAACATAAACACGTACAATAGTCTGTTATAAGTAGTTCCATTACAGCAGTCTATTTTAAGTCGTCTATTAATCGGTTTTTGATGCCTTTTAGATGGTTCCCTTGGGGTATACCCTACGATAACAGGAAAGCCATCGCGAATGACAAAACCTGTTTAGCTTTTAAACAAGACGGGTTTGTCGATAGTATGTAAGATAAGTTCGAAAAGTAACTGGAGTGTGAGGCTATTCATACTTGGTCTGAATTAAAGTTTTATTGTGATTAATTTCTGCTCAATGTTATTCATTTGTCGCCATGATGAGTGATGGCGGCTTGTGATTTAGTTAGGAAAAATAATCTTGAGTAATAAGGTACGTTTGTAGCATTTGCAGCAGGGCTTGTTCTAGGCTTCTTTACTTACACTTTCCTGTAAATTCTTTTTTAGTAAATGATCGAATATAAACGGGCCAAAAGGTAAGAGTGAGCCGAGTACGCCCGCAGGTATTGCCCAAAGAGGCATTTTCATTTTGATAGCTGAGCCTATAAGTATTATGATATAGGTAATAAACAACATACCGTGTGCCATACCGATGTATTTCACACCTTCTGGAATGTCCATCATATATTTTAGTGGCATGGCGATGAAGAGCAATAATAAGAAAGAGGTGCCTTCTAGATAGCCTATAAGGGTAAGACTTTTTAACGCTGTCTCTTGTTTTTTTCTAAGGCTGTGAATTTTTTCAATAGTTGGCTGAGCCTGTGACACTGTATTTTCCTTTTGTTATGATCAATAAAGAATTTATGGATTATTCAATGTCTCTATAATAATGGCTCTACGCAGAGCTTTTAAGTATTGAGTTTTAAGACCTAAAATGAGTGAGTACCTATACCAGTCATACATTATCTTCCAGTTCACATTTTATAAACATACTCAAGTATAAAAAGTATGTTTCCGTATAGAGTGACTACGACGCTAGTTCATTTTGTTTGTGATAATCGGCATCAATGTGCTTATTTATTACGCTTACTTTCTAAAAATATCATGTCAATTATAATCAATGCGACACCGACACAGACACCTATATCTGCAACATTGAAAATAGGATAATTCCATACATCAGCATAATGCACATGGATAAAGTCAACCACTTTACCAATTCTTAAACGATCGATTAAGTTGCCAATCGCACCACCAAGCATTAAGGCCAACCCCATAGATAATAGCTTGGCTGCACGTGGCGCTTTGATTAAATAAACCGTTAAAAAGATAGCCATTACAAAAGCTAAGCCTGAGAAAAACCATTTCTGCCAACCGCCAGCGTCGGCTAAAAAGC
>NZ_JBQQFC010000079.1:0-9864 GCF_052258445.1 Psychrobacter sp. T6-1 | reverse complement strand
CTATTTACTCATTAGCTACTGCCCATACCGATTTAATAGATATATCAGGAGTTTGATATGACAGCGCGTCCGTTATCCAAGGTTGATCAGTTGCTGCTTGGCGTCGACAAGGCGCTACGCGCGATCGTACCACACTCGAACCCAAGCACTCGTCCACTACCGGTGAGCGACGATAGCATTCCTGAGCTGAGCATTACAGAATCGCGTCATGTGGCGGGGCTGATGCGCATCAATCACACCGGCGAGGTCTGCGCTCAAGGTCTATATCATGGACAAGCGTTTGCGGCAAAAGATGATGGTGTCCGAGAAGCGATGCACCAATCCGCTCTTGAAGAGATCGATCATCTGGTCTGGTGCGAGACGCGCTTAGATGAGCTTGGTAGTCATGCCAGTCTACTGACGCCGCTGTGGTACGGTATGTCGTTTGGTCTTGGGGCGGTAGCAGGCGCGATCTCTAATGAGTTTAGCTTAGGATTCGTTGCTGAGACTGAGGCGCAAGTGAGTGAGCATTTGCAAGATCACATTGGCAAACTGCCCACGCAAGATGTACGCTCAAGAGAGATTCTAGCGCAAATGGATATCGAAGAGCTGCATCATCGCGAATTGGCACTGCAAAGCGGCGGCGCGGCGCTCTCGCCTCCTGTACGCCTTACAATGCGCTGGCTTGCAAACGGTATGAAAGCGGCGGCCTATCATGTATAACTGTTGCCAATGCGCAACTAAAGCAAGATGAATAGCTTATTAATCATAATTTTAGAGGACTAATCCCTAAAACGGAGCATCGATTTATACTTAGCAATTTTAGCGACTTGCTAGTGATAAGGACAAAAAATAACTTCAACCACACTTAGAGGTAATGACTGATATGAGCCAGCTTACAACGACAACCTACAAAAACAAAATAGCGACTTTGACTGCTATAGCCGCATGCATGATGATGATAGGAGCGCCTGCTAGCGCCGCTGAAAACGATGGCACTAATGCCAGTGCGCCTAGTGCTATTGACTCAAGTAAGCGCGTTATTCGTTTAGCGCAGCCTACGACTGCCAACAACAGCACTAATGCTACTGTCAATGTTAATACCGCGCCGCTAAGCCCGCAAAATAGCATCAACCAATTACCAAGAGCGGCGGCGATACCTGTACCAGCAGAGATTGCCGGAACCACTCGTGTTTTTGAGCGCACGCCTACTAGTGCCACAGGCGTTGATCTTCGCAGTGGTCAGCTCTCCAATATCCCAACGCCGCAAGTACAGCTCTCTGATATTAGCTTTGTAAAAACAGTCCTTATCCCGCAGCAAATCTCAGGTATCGATAAGCTGGACGTAAGCTTATTAGATGATTTTATTGAAGATGTCTCCCCTAATGCGCGTCACTATCCGCCAAACTTTCCGAACCGCTCGCAGCGTCACTATACGCGCGAAAAAATCAAAGTATTAGCAGACTGGATTGAGCCCTATGCCAGTAAACCAGATGCCTCTTATGACGTACTTATTCGTGCGGCTAAGTTAAATGGTATGGGTCGTAACTTGGACTTGGGTACAGACTATGCGATACGCGGCGGTCGCTACGTGGATCGCGCAATCAAAGTTAATCCTGAGAGCGGTGAAGCCAACTTCTTGTACGGTATGATGCTCTCAGAGGGCGGCGGCTTTAAAGAGGGTCAAAAGTATCTCGATCGCGCAGTCGCGCTCAATTATACCGAAGCTGAGCAAAGCTTGGCGCAGTCAGATCTGCTTAGCGATCGCCGTAGTCAGGCTTTAGATCGCTTGCGCAGACTTGAGCAAAAGATGCCCAACGACCCTATTATCCCGCAGCAGATCAAACTCGTTGAAGAAGGCAAATTCTACATCTGGGACATCCCTGCCCCTGATATCAACGTAAAACCAGCAAGCTGATGCAATAGCAACAATGTGAGCGCATTTGAGTTGCAACACTAAGCGTATTTGCTCTATATTGATATTTTATCTCTATTAGGGCAAATACGCTTTTTTAGTTTTGTCTATATCGGAGTCTTTTTTCTTATATAATGCAAGATGCTTGTCGCGCCCTACTATAAAAATAATCATTATTCGCCATTGAGACGATTTATGTCATTTGCCACCTTTGCTACTGCGCTTACCTCAATAAATAAATCACTGTGGCCTAAATGGTCCTTGGCTCCTTTGATAGTCGCTATGATGGTGCTCCCCGCCTGTAGTACGGTATCTGTTAATAAACAGGCCTCCTCTAAAACTATCGAGGCGCAGCGCGGCAATATCGTTACTGATAATAAATTAAGCAGCGATACTGCCTCAACTTTGCTGTCAGCAGGGCTCAATGAGCAAGCGTGCTTTCAAAATTTTGAGCTGTGCCTAGCTCAGCTTAACGAGAGTATGCTCAATCAAAACTACCGTCCTGCCTTGGCAATTTATGCCGAATTGCATTATGCCAAAGCGCTCCAGCTTGGTGACTCTCAAGCCTGCCGCGATGCCCTAGCACGCCCGCCAATCGATCCCTATTTTGCCAATGCTCCTGTACCTAAAGAGGAGCTAAAAGCGCAGCAGCAAAATACTGAGCAGTGTTTAACCAACTACCAAAAACGTCTGTTTGATGCGATCAAAACCAGCTATACCTATCTGTTCTTTGACAGCCTAGAGCATGACTTTAGCGATGATAGCGCGGCGGCTAATCGCAATAAAGACACAATGCGCGCGCCAAACCGCATTCCAAATGATACCGATATTCAAACTCAAGACATCTATAACGCGGCCAGCAACGATATTATTACCCAGTTATATAAGTCCTCCGATAACCCTAATAAGATGACTGACGGTACGCGCGTGACTTATCTACCGACCAAAATTACCGATGATGATACCTCAAAACAAGCCGCTATCGCTAACCTTGCACCAATAAAAGGCAAGCTCACTGATCAGATTAAAGTGATGAAAGTAGACGTTGATGATTATCATCTCGATATCTATCTGCCTAATGAGAGCAACTATCTAAAAAATGCCCGCGAGCAGACCTCAGCCTTGGCAGACTTAGTGTCAACTTATGAGATACGCCTGTCCGGTATGAACTCAATCAGTAAGCGCTCAGGCTTGGGTATTAGCCTTGTAGCGTCATTGGATGATCGTTATACCACCACTATTCGTGATTTACTCAAAGCCTCAATATCAGGAAGACTGACCGATGATAGCGCTCAAGCTGATAGCAAGGATAGCCCACCAAGCTCGCGCATTTATCCTACAGGTCATCTGCTCTTAACGGGACTGATTAAGCCTGCTGGCGACAGCGTGCTTGACGCTCTAAGTAGTCGTCAGCTCGATATCCATCTGTACAACCCATATCGCAGCGAGAGCGTCAATATCTTAAATGATGACTATCCTTTGGCGGCGAACTTCTCTGCAGGGTACGGGATGTGGCTTGCTGAAAACCAGCTCGATGGCGTAGGTTATCTCAATCTTATTACGCGCCAGCCAGATGCGCGCTTGCCCAAACTGTTCATGCTTGAGCCTTATGATCCTGATAAGCGCGTGATTATTATGCTCCATGGTCTTGCCTCAAGCCCTGCTACTTGGGTCAATTTAACCAATGATATTTTGAACGATGCTCTGCTGCGTGATAACTACCAAGTTTGGCAGATATTTTATCCAACCAACTTGCCTATTATAGAAAACCGCTACCAAATACAGCGTCTAATCAATAGCACTTATGAGCAAACCGATCCTAAAGGACAAAATCGCGCGAGCGAAAACAGTGTGATTGTCAGTCATAGTATGGGCGCGCTTATCGCTCGCATGATGCTCTCAGACGACAACTTGGTCGATGACTTAGATCGACTCGATGATCAAAACCAGCTCACATTTAGCGAAAAAAATAAAATACGTGAGGCGCTCAAACAGTCCTTTGGTGAAGAGCAGTTAAAAGAGCGCTTTGAGCTGCATGCTTTGCCGCAAGTTGACACTGCCGTATTTTTGTCTGCGCCCTTTCGCGGTACCGACTACGCGGATCGCTGGTTTACTCGCGCGCTGCGCCGTATTGTCTATTTGCCCGTCGGACTTGTCAAAACGGTCACTGAAAACTTAGCTACGATCGCAACCCAAGGTGATTTGGCACAGAATCCTTTAGGCGCATTATATTTGCAAAATGGTGCCAGTCAGCTCAGTGACCAATCCTCTTTTATTCAGTTAACCAAAGACATCAAAATCAATGATCGCGTCACTTACCATTCCATTATAGCCAGCAATGACTCCGACATTACTCAAGGGCTTGCACAAGCGCAGCCCGATGGCGTCAAAATCGATCTATCACAGCCGCAACCTAAAGAGACAGTAACAGGTGAAGATGACGTTGTTGATAACGATGTCAATGATGCAGTAGAGTCTCTACCACTTGTTGCTGCGGTCCGTGTTGATGGCGATATTAGTCAAGCATTAACCAAAACCTTATCAGATGGCATTGTGCCTTATACCAGTGCGCATCTAGAGGGAGCTGCCTCTGAGACGATTATCAATGGTGGACATAGTATTCAGACCAGTCCGCAAACTATCTTGACCCTGCGCCGAATCTTGCATACTCAACTCGAGCAATAAGCTTAGGCGATTAAAAAAGTATTGCGTTTAAGTATATTTTAATATACGTTACTATAATATATATTAAATAATATTAAAAGTTATAAGAGGGTTATCGGCGTAAAATGAGTCACTATAGCTTCAAATAATAGAAGTTTATACATTCAAAAAGGCATTTTAGGCTTATTTATGTGTGATTTTTTCAATACCTATTGTAGGTTATAAGTGACTGATAGGTGTATAACCTTCAGCTTGCAGCAACTAGGGTACAAGCGCATAATAAGTGAATACAAACTTTTAATATAACTTTGATTAACAATAACTTATTAATTTATAAGGATATAAATTATTAATTTAAGTTAAGCCGTTATGGTCACCTCATTAGTCCATCCGTTTAGCTTATTCATACTCACAGCCAAATCTTAGCTATTGACCGTACTACTTGTATTTAAGCTGCGGTTAGTAACTTGGGCGTATCACGGAAGCTTGCGCTATTTTGCTCACGAATAAAGGTAAGCGCTTATGTTCGCTGCATTTATGATCGACCAAATGGACGCGCTCATGCTAGCGCGTATTCAGTTCGCTTTTGTCATCTCCTTTCATATCGTTTTTCCCGCGTTCTCTATCGGTCTTGCCAGTTGGCTGACCGTATTAGAATTTCGCTGGCTCAAAACGGGTGATCCTATTTACGCTGAAGTCTATAAACACTGGGTCAAGATATTCGCCGTGGTCTTCGGTCTTGGCGTGGTATCAGGCGTGGTAATGTCTTATCAGTTCGGTACCAACTGGGCGGTATTCTCAGACAAGGCTGGTAACGTACTAGGGCCTTTGCTTGCCTATGAGGTTCTGACCGCGTTTTTCTTAGAAGCCTCCTTCTTAGGGATTATGCTGTTTGGTTGGGGACGCGTCAGCAAGCGCATGCACTTTGCCTCGACAGCAATTGTCGCCATCGGTACGCTTATCTCAGGGTTTTGGATTTTGGCAGCCAATAGTTTTATGCAGACGCCGCAGGGCTTTATGATGGGCGCTGATGGCCTTCTCTATCCTACCAATTGGCTTGAGATTATCTTTAACCCCTCATTCCCTTATCGTTATGCGCATATGATGACGGCAGCATTTTTGACCACTGCTTTTGTCATCGGCGGTATCGGTGCTTATTATCTACAGTCCAAAAAACACAAAGAGCATCGCAAGCATGGCCGCGTAATGTTAGGTATGGCGATGATTATGGCTATCTTTGTAGCGCCCGCTCAAGTGTTCATAGGCGATATGCATGGTTTGAATACTTTAGAGCATCAGCCTGCCAAAGTAGCTGCGATGGAAGGACTGTGGGAGGATGAGCGCGGCGCACCTCTAGTGCTATTTGCCATTCCTGATCAAGAAGCACAAAAAAACCATTTTGAAGTCAAAATACCTTATCTCTCAGGTCTTATTTTGACGCATTCGTTAGACGGTGAAGTCAAAGGTCTTAAGAACTGGGCACCAGAGGATCAACCCTTTGTTCCTATTGTATTTTGGTCGTTCCGAGTTATGGTCGGTATCGGTACTTTGATGGTGCTAGTTGGTCTATTTAGTCTCTATAAGTACTTTAAAAAACAGCAGTTTGATCTTGATAGCAAATGGTTCCATAGGGCTTGGATGTTTATGACGCCGATGGGCTTTATAGCACTGCTCGCGGGTTGGTTCGTCACCGAAACAGGACGTCAGCCGTGGACTGTATACGGAGTGATTCGTACTAGCGAGAGCATGTCACCGCTGGCAGCCCAGCAAGTGGCGACGACTTTGATTGGCTTTATCGTACTCTATATCTTTGTCTTTGGCGCAGGTAGCTTTTATATTATCCGCCTGATTACTCAAGGGCCTAAGCCGTACGAGGATCCTTCTGAGGATACCTACTATGATCATTCTGTGACCGAGGCTCAAGGCCGCGCTTTGAGCGGTGATGATGCGCCTCAAGAGAACACTAAAGATAAGGATGCTGAGAACTTAGACAGTCCTGCTGACGATGTCGATGATGGAGGATTACGCTAATGTTTAACTTCGGTGATGTATTAGACTTACCCCTTATCTGGGGCGGACTTATCGCGCTATCGGTCTTTATTTATGTGCTGCTCGATGGTTTTGATTTAGGCTGCGGTATTTTGTTCCCCTTTGCAGGCTCAGACAAGAACCGTAGCCGGATGATGAACTCTATTGCGCCCTTTTGGGATGGTAATGAGACTTGGCTAGTGCTTGGTGGCGGCGGTTTGTTTGCCGCTTTCCCTGTTGCGTACGGTATTATTATGACGGGTCTTTATTTACCAGTGACCTTTATGCTCTTTGGACTCATTATGCGCGGCGTGGCCTTTGAGTTTCGCTTTAAAGCCAATACCCGTCGCCATATTTGGGATACGTTTTTCTTTGTAGGCTCAGTGATCGCTACCTTCTCGCAGGGCATTATGCTTGGCGCCTTAGTACAAGGGTTAGAGGCTAGCAACCGCTTATACACTGGCGGTCCGTTTGATTGGCTCACGCCCTTCTCCATCGTTTGCGGCTTTGCCATGATTATCGGTTATGCGCTGCTTGGGTCCACTTGGCTCATCATAAAGACCGAACATACCCTACAAGTCTGGGCGCGCAAAGTCTCAGGCTGGATGCTCTTAGCGCTTGTGGTCGCGATGATAGTCGTCACCGCCTTTATGTTCTTCTCTGATATCGACGCGCTTGAGGGCTGGTTTGGCTTCCCAGGTCTGTTATATCTTGCGCCTATGCCGATTATCGTATTGGCTTTGTTCTTTTTGATGCGTAAAGACTTAAAAACAGAACGTGAATATCGCCCCTTTTTATTGACGGTAGCGCTGTTTTTAATGGGTTATATCGGTGTCTGTTTTGCCATATTCCCCTATATAGTGCCTTATCAGATGACCATTTATGAGGCGGCAGCCGCCGACACCTCATTGTCATTTATGCTCATAGGCGCGGTCATCATGCTGCCAATTATCTTGAGCTACACCGCATTTGCGTACTATACGTTTAAAGGCAAATCTGATCACAATCCTATGTACTGATGTTTATGCTACAGACAATGCGTGCAGCTGAGAGTATAGGGTAGTTATAAAAGAGGATGCTATTATGAAAAAACTAAGTAAAAAACAAAGCCAATGGGCCTGGTTTGTGGGCTTGTATTTGGCAGGGTTTTTGGTCATCTTTACTATTGCGCAGCTGATTAAGCTGGCAATGGGAGTTTAAAATCTACTAGTGACAAAAAACGCAGTCTTGATTATCAAGGCTGCGTTTTTTTATGTTTACCTGCTGCGTGACGATTGCTTGTTAGTCTTAGAATAAGCTAGCCCTGCGGACTTTGGGTCATTTGGCGACAATATCCTGCCAAGTTCTCAGGCAAATCCTCTGGACAGACGCCGCACTGCTGATTGCCAGGTACCGCATGATCGATAAATTTAGGATACGGCAGGTTTAGATTGTTCATAATGACTCTAAACTCTTCTATCGTCGTATCACCGCCTAGCCTTGGATTACGCTTTTTTTCTTGCGCAATTGAAGATACAAACCTCTCTTGGTAATCATGAGCAGGATAAACGAGTGTCTCATCAGGTAAAGAAAACAGTTTGTCTCTCACAGAGTGATATAGGGCGTCTGAATCCCCATTTTGAAAATCAGTGCGGCCGCAGCCTTCAATAAGTAGGGCATCTCCTGTAAATACGCGTCCATCATACAGATAAGCAAAATGTCCAGCGGTGTGCCCTGGCGTATGCAAAGGATGCAAAGTGATACCGTCAAGCTCAAAGGGAATGCCGTCCTCCAAGCCAATATCTGCACACGCCAGTCGATCATAAGCAGGCGCTGCAATCTGACTACCCACCTCACGCTTCATCTCCAGCGCCGCTGTAATATGATCAGCATGGATATGCGTATCAATGGTATAAGCTAGACTCAAGCCAAGTTTGTGCAGCTCAGCGAGGTCGCGATCCATCGTCGCAATGACCGGATCAATCAATACCGCTTGCCCGGTACTCGTGTCCCCTATCAAATAGGTATAAGTACTAGAGAGGGGTTCATACAGTTGTTTAAATATCATAGTCATTCCTTTTTGATGTCTAGCTTTTGATAATGCTAACCTTTGCCTAGCTGTGATTTGTACAAGGACAGCACCTCTATATTAAATAATTATATATTACATTATAGTATATAGTATTATCAAAATCTGTGTCTTGCGACAAATTTAATAACGCACGAGCGTTCTACGCTCACTGTAATTAATTAATCTATCAAAATTCTAAATCATAACCCTTAACAAAAAGGCTGCACTATTATAATAGCGCAGCCCTTTATCGTCATTAGTCGTCGTCGTTCAATGTACTATACTTAAGAGTCAGATTTATCCTTTATAGTATCATTTTTAAGAAACTCATTGATTTGCGTTAAACGCTCAGGGGTGCCGACATCTATCCAATTGTCTTTGATAACCTCTGCTGTGACCTGAAACTTTAGCATGGCCTGCCTAAGTAGTGGCGCAAGTGCGGCAGGTTGCCCTGGCACTAGGCCATCAACCACTCTTGGCGACATGACACTGATTCCAGCAAAGGTGTATTTGTCCGCGTCCCCTATCGGCTGCTCGCTCGCCAGACCATTATTAATAGCAAAATCACCGCCATTATTGTGCTCAGGATTATCTATGAGTATCAAATGTGCTTTTTGGTCACTGCCAAGCTCATAGTCTTTTAACTGACCAAAATCATAAGTCGTCCATACATCGGAGTTGACTAAAATAAAGGGCGCGTCTTTGAGCTTACCCGCTTGCAATGCTTGAAAAATACCGCCCGCGGTCTCTAATGGCTCCTCCTCTTCGATTGACCAATGCAATGTCACATCAAACTGCGAGCCATCGCCCAAAGTGTCCATTAACTTATCTGCAAGCCACGAGGTATTGATTGTAATGTCAGTAATACCAGCCGCTTGCAGCGCTTTGATGTGCCAGACAATCAAAGGCTGTCCGCCGACTTCAACGAGTGGTTTTGGTGTCTCAAGCGTAAGCGGCCGCAGACGTGTCCCTTTACCTGCTGCCAAAATCATGGCTTGCGTTATTGCAGACATATCTGCTCCCTGATGTTGTGAATTTGTATGGTAAATCTAAATATACTGCTGAGAAAAACTACTTTGATAAGCGGGTAATACGGTCTCTATCATCCATGTGCTAAATGGAAGTATGACTTGCTTAATAGCATTATCGCCATGAGTGCCCAACCATTCAAGCTCAAAGAGCAAATCGCGCATGACTTTGGGGATATCCGCCAGATAACGATCTTTAC
>NZ_JBQQFC010000078.1:0-9947 GCF_052258445.1 Psychrobacter sp. T6-1 | reverse complement strand
CTAACTAAACACCTGTAATCAAGCGCTTAGATTTTACCGACAAGATCAAGACTTGGCTTTAGAGTATCGCCGCCTTGTTCCCAAGCTGCTGGGCATACTTCGCCGTCATTTTCACGGACATATTGTGCCGCTTTTACTTTACGTAGCATATCTTTTGCGCTACGGCCGATACCGCCTGCATGGATCTCAGCGACTTGGATTAAGCCATCTGGATCTACCAAGAACGTACCGCGCTCAGCTAGGCCTGCTTCTTCGATCATCACATTGAAGCCGCGAGTGATACGGCCTGTAGGATCACCAATCATTGGGTAGTTTACTTTACCGATAGCATCTGATGAATCGTGCCATGCTTTGTGAGTGAAATGCGTGTCTGTTGATACTGAATAGACTTCGACACCTAGGCCTTGTAGCTCGTCATAATGAGCGGCCATGTCTTCAAGCTCCGTTGGGCATACAAAAGTAAAGTCAGCTGGGTAGAATAAAAAGATTGCCCACTTACCTTTTACATCGTCTGAGGTGATAGTTTTGAACTCACCGTTAACATATGCATCTGCTGAGAATTCTGGGATTTCTTGATTGATAATAGACGCCATGATTGGCTCCTTTATAGTTAGTAAGTTAAGATATAATTATTAAGTTGTTTGATATAAGCCATGAGTTGTCTTGGCTACCTGACAAACTATACGCGAATTCTATGATTACTCCAGTTAAAAGTTTTTAACTTGATGTTTTGTTTTATTAATATTGATACACTACCTTATCCTATCCTTTCGTCTTATCAACTAGAGCCCTTTACCTGATATGACCGCTGTACCTTTGATTACTATTTGATCTCAATACTGCTTACCAAATACTTATAAAGAGAGCTTTTTATGATTACCTTACGCCAACTCGAATTTGCCTTAGCCGTTGCTAAACATCGTCATTTCAAACGCGCGGCTGAGGACTGCAATATTTCCCAATCAGCGCTAAGTTTGGGAATTGCGGAGCTTGAAAAACAGCTTGATACGCAAATATTTGAGCGCAATAATAAGCAAGTGCTGATCACGCCTATCGGACAAGATATCTTGACCCGAGCGCAGCGCATATTCTCTGAGGTCAATGATTTGACCACGCGCGCGCAAAGTCATCAAACACCCCTTGCCTACCCTATGACTGTCGGTATCATTCCGACGATTGCGCCCTATCTGTTGCCAAAGGTATTGCCAGCGCTGCGCGCGCAGTACCCAGAGTTTCGTATGACCATTATCGAGCAGCAAACAGAGCGCTTGCTTGAACAAGTGCGCTACGGTCATATCGATACCGCTATTATCGCGCTACCTTACGCTGTAGAGGGTTTACATAGTTTTGAGTTTTGGGCGGAGGACTTTTTTGCAGTATTTCCAAAGGATGACGTACATGCCAAGCTCGATACTATTAACTCAGATGAGCTGGCGACTGCCAACCTCATGCTACTAGGCGAGGGGCATTGCTTAACGGATCAGACGCTGTCGGTCTGTCATTTTGATCGCGCAGAAATGAAATCGAGCTTTTCTGATGCCAGCTTAAACACTTTGATTCAAATGGCGCTTGCTAATATGGGCACGACCTTAGTCCCTGAGATGGCGCTAGATCAATTGCATTTGCAAAATCAAAACGCCGTCGCCGTGCCACTAGCGGAACAAGGTCCCCATCGCAAAATCGCCTTTGTCACGCGCTTAAATTATGCGCGCGTAGATGATGTCAACCTGCTCGGTCAAGTGTTTGGGCAGGCCTTTAAAGACGACGCCAAGCAGCAATAGTATGAACACGCACAAAAATACAAACCTAAGCAAGCGTTTCGCCGCGCACCTAGCTATGAGCGGGTGCACGACGCCAGATACTGCCTTGATACTCTGGCACGATATCGTCACACGTTATAGCGAGCCTGCTCGCGCTTATCATACCTTAGAGCACTTAGCGCAACTGTTTGACCAGTTTGATAAGATTCAGAGCCAGCTGACCCAACCAGATATCGTAGCGCTGGCTATATATTATCACGACATAATATACGATCCTAAGCGCGCTGGTAATGAGAGTAAAAGCGCAAAATTTGCGCAAGAAAAATTAAGCCCTTATCTTGATATTGCGCAGTGCGCGCGTATTTATGCGCTGATCATGATGACCGCTGATCATAAGATTGCAGGCACAGAGAACCGCCTTGATGCCGCTTACATGCTGGATATGGATTTGAGTATTTTGGGTGCACCGTGGGTAGAGTACGAGCACTATACGCAGGCCGTCCGCAAAGAATACGCGCATGTCACGCAGGAGCAATACCGCATAGGACGAACCAAAGTATTAGAGGGTTTACTGACGCATCCTAAGCTCTATCTCACCGAGCACTATCATCAGCTAGAGTCTCAGGCGCGCGAGAATATCAGCCGCGAGATTACTTTACTTGCAGATTAAGAAACAACTCATTGCCTTGACGTGCAGGATGTGAGTTGATGCTGGTTTCCATAACGTTAATATTAAAATAAGGCGCGAAACGCTGCTGATACTCCGCTTTGCTACCGCCGTATGGAATATCGTCACCGCCAAACTCTTTGTCAAATAACAAACCTACTAGTTTGCCTTTTGGTTTAAGTAGAGCTGCCATTTGCTGCACGTATTCATCGCGGCGCGCGCGCGTAATCGCACAAAAAAACGTCTGCTCAAGTATCCAGTCAAACTGATACTCCTCTGGCGATAATTCAAAAAAGTCCGCACGTATTAAATGCTGCGCTGGAAAGTCAGGATAGCGCTTGGCAAAGTCCTCAATAGGTGCTGGCGCAAAGTCGACCAGAACGACGTTAGTAAATCCTTGCTCATGCATATAACCCACTTCATAAGCATTGCCCGCCCCTGGCACCAAGATACGCTGATCTTTGGCAGACTCTGGCAACTGATCGATATAGGCTTTGAGTGGTGGCGATATTTGTCCCATATCCCACTGTATACTGCCTGTCTCGTAGCGCTGCTGCCAAAACTTAGCTTGGTTGACCTTGTCCATAACGTATCCTGTTGTCCATTTTTAAAAACAATAATCTGCTACGACCTATCATATCAGGCTTATAATAGGTTTTTATATTATTTACACCTGTATTTTAATTTTAGCCCGTTTTTTATTTAAACGATTACTAATCAATCTAGTCGTCCTGACTTACCCGCCAGCATATCATGCCATCTTTTGTACTCAGGCATCGCCTCTCTTACCGTTTGCCAAAATGCCTCGCTATGATTGGCATGATGTAAATGACACAGCTCATGGACGATGACATATTCGGTGCATTCGATAGCGTAGGCGGGCAAGTAAACAGACAGCCATACTCTTCGCACGCGGGTGTTACAGATGCCCCAGCGCGTGTGCATTTTTTTGAATCTCACCTCTTTAGCATTGGCACCGACGATAGGTTGCCACTTATCGAGCAGTGCAGGCGTGACTTCTGTAAGCTGTTGGCGATAGAGAGCGATTTTTTCATCATCAGTTAAAACAAGCGCTTGCGGCTCGCCCCACAATAGCACAGGACTATTATCCATATCGTTAGCTGAAAACGCTTGTTTACGTTGATGCTGCGCTAGGATTTGTGCATGATTATCAATCGCCCAAGGCACGCGCTTATCAATTGCCTGCGCGGCTTGCTCATAGCCCACAAACAGCGGTATAGACACCTTAAGCTGATACGGCTTTAGACGAAAGTTAATATTTTTAACACGCTTTTGTGTGATATCTAAGGCAATACCTGCTGCTGCCAACTGGTTGAGCGCATTCTCTAATAAAGGCGTGCGGTGTTTAGGCGATGAGTGATTTTTTTTCATCAACTATGACAACGCTTGCAAGTGATTGTCAAAAGACATCAAATGCTGCTGACCATCTACCACGATACACGCTTTGCTAGACTGATTGTCTGCCTTTGCTTCGCTATTAGTGACGTGCAAAGCGCTAAGATAACCATGCCCATCACTGACGATAAAGCCTGATTTTTCGAAGTTTGTTGCTACACCCGCGCAATCTGGCAGGCGCACAGTATCAACGAGGCTATGCGTTTTTAAATCAAAGATAGCCGCGCAGCCACCCATTGGCGTGGCGACGCATACCTGATCGTGCTCGCTATCGACAGCGACGCTAGCGATATATTGATGAAACATCTGCCACTGATTATCAGGCATAACCAAAGGAGTAAACTGGGTATCGCCGCGTTTATGAATCAGTACCAGTGGTACATTGATATGACGCTCACCTTGAAACTGAATCCCGATAGCGACCGTACCGTTATCGTGAATGGCAAGATGGCGCACGCTCATCTGATTGTGCTCAGGGGTGATTTGCTCCAGTAGTTGGCCGTCACGTAAGTTTAGATATACCAAAGAGGGGCGCATAGTATCGAGATTTAGCTCCTCGCGCGATGCCTGCTCGGTTTTGATACCGCCATTAGCGATGATCAATGTCTCGCCGTCTGGATACATAATCAGCTCGTGCGGGCCGATACCGTAGGAGTCAAATTCTGCTATTTTTTGATAGTTGCGAGCATTATAAACGCCGATCTTACCGCTCAAAGTTATCGTATCGTTTTGGGTCACGTAGAGCCGATTACCATCTAAACTGTAACAAGCATGACCATAAAAGTGACGATCAGCCGATGCCTTGATGGCGCGCTTAACTCGTCCTGTAGCGGCGTCTAATACCCAAAATCTCTCACTTGGTCGCCGCCCCATAACGACAACATCGCGGCTTTGCTTATCGGTTGCTGTCCTACTGTTAGAGATGGGCTGGACGACGATATCGTGTACACGTTCAGGCATCAACGTTTGCCAGACAAGCTGCCGATCAGCATCGATACCGACGACGCCAAAATCGTTACCACTATTGTCTTCGCTATCATCATGCGCTGACATGTTCTTTGGTATAGCGGCTACCCCACTTACCCAGCACACTGGACGCGCAAGCCTAGTTGTCGTATATAATGCCGCTAACTCCTGATCCGCTTTATCTTTATTAGCATTTGTCTCATCAGGGTTTGAGTATGCTCGTTTTGCTGCATCAAAAGCACATCGCAAACGTATGAGCGGTTTGGCTGGTGTTGAGGTTTTTGCTGGTGAGGATAAAACAGAGAATGCGTTTAGCCGCGCCTGAGCACCCCTTATATAATCTTGTAATCTTGCCTCAGGCTGACGTTGCTTACGATACTGATGATGCATAGCTACAAAAATAGAGGTGCCAAGCGCTGTTAGCGCGGATGTCTTGATAAGCTCGTAACTCAATTGCTGGTTTGAGGGAGTGGTAGATAGATTTTTATTCGTATTAGCAGAGCTTATTTTAGTTTTATTATTCATAATAAGCTCCCCATTTAACGCTATGGATAGTCATGTCTTAGTCGCCATCATTACTATTAAAGCCCACGCGTATACCTAAGGCGGGAATAAGCTGACGTTTTATAAGCCGCGTAACTGTCGTTAATTGATCAAACAAGGCTTGCTGCTCAGACTTGTCTGCGTCGGCGATATCTTCTGGCATTTGCGCAAGTAGGGTCGTGGTATCACTAAGCGCGGTGGAGAGATTATCACTGACTAGGCTCTCATTATTGTGCCCAAGTATAGCGATCAAAGCAGGATCGGTCAGCGTTTGGTTTAGCGCAGCTACCTTTGCGGTTATGATAGCGCGGCTTTGTTCTGCTGTTGCTGCTGGTAGATGACCTTTTGTAGACCCTGTGATTCCTAATGGCTGATCAATAGCATTGGTTTTTGTGATCTCAACAAGCGCTAGTAGCGAGTTAAACCACTGGTTGAGTCCCTGATCACTAGTTGGGGCTTTGTCGATAGCCATCAGGGTGGCTGCGTTCTTGCGCCAGTTGCTTTCGATAGCTTTGAGGCGCGTGCTCAAAGCACTACTGGCACTAATGACATACGCGCACTGCGCAGCATCTAAGCTGTCGTTGACATATAGCGCCTCCTCAAGTCCAGGTACGCCTTGAACAATAGCACTTTCGTTAGCCAGTTGCTCAGCAGTTAGGTTTGGGTTGGCAGCGATAAGATCTGCCACGCCGCTATGCACCAGTCCGCGCTCATCAGGATAGTAGTTTATATATAAGTTACTCATGCTATCAGTCGCAGGGCCAAAGTTAATCATCTCAGCTGCCGCCCAAGCCTGTGCAAGTTGTAACCACTGATCTCGTAATTCTTGTAGCTTAGCGCCGCTAACTGGCGCTTGCTGGCAGTTTTGCTGAGCAAGCTTATACAATTGCTCGCTTTGCTTGGCAGCATCTGCATAAGCTGGAATCACTATATCATCAGCGACATGAGTCAGATAAGTACTGGCTGTCTCAGCGCTAATATCTACAGTAGCGACCCGCTCACCATTACTTTGCGCCGCAGCCGATTGGGTCGGCTCTTGAGTGACCTTTTGGCTATCTACCTCGCTAGCAGTATCGTCAGCAGGTTTGACGCAACTGATGAGTAGCCCTGCACTTAGAGCGGATAACGCTAGCACTAAACCATGATTTATTTTCATAAAGTTCTCGGTAATTTATAATTCTATAGCAGATTTCGATTATTTTTATAATGATTTTAAAAACGCATTAAGCTCAGCGCGACCTTGCTTATCTAGTTTAAGTACGTTTTGCTTTTGCGCCTCAGCCTCGCCGCCATGCCACAGTACCGCTTCCATTAGCGTGCGCGCGCGTCCATCATGCAAAAACGTTGCTTGCGAATCGACAGTTTGCGCAAGACCGATACCCCAAAGCGCTGGGGTGCGCCATTCGTAAGAATTGGCTAAAAACTCAACTTGTATGTCTTTTGCTGGAAGCTTGCCTGCAATAGTACGATCCGCCAAGTCATCACCCATGTCATGCAATAGTAAATCAGTATAAGGATAGATGACTTGCCCGTGCTGCTCAAGACGGTCATCGTCGGTTTTTGGCAACACATATCTTGGGGTATGGCAGCTTTGACAGCCTATCTCATAAAAACGCTGTTTGCCTGCGAGCACCAGCTCGCTATCTGCATCACGGCGATGTGGAACCGCTAGATTACGCGTATAAAACTCCACAAACTTAGTAATCTCGTCACTGACCTCTACCGCAGGCTTGCCATCGCCTTGCGTATCGCTTCCCGTTGCAGCATTTAAGCAAGCGGCTTGAGTCGGCATGCAAGACTCATGAGGACGGATATTTGAGGTCAAGCCCATATCTTCATTAAAGGCGCTTTGGTTTTGAGTCACCAATCTGGTTTGACCCGCCTTCCAGCCAAAACGTCCTAGCGCGACTTTGCCTGTTTGTGGATCCATAGCCAGATTGAACTTACCAGAGATACCGTCTTTGCTACTATTGGCTTGGTTTTTGATGTCGGTGCCTGGTATCTGCTCAAGCAGTCCTAGCCCTATCATCGGTAGCGCGACTCGCGGCGACACCATCAATGCCTCATCAAAAGCGCCGTAGCCGGGATGAGTTAAGTTAAAGGTAGGCGCGCGCAGCGTCTCCACGTGACCATCAGCAAAAGTAACCGGTTTATCTGTCCACGTAACACGGATACGCGCCTCAGCAGGTACGCCTTGGACGCCGCGGTCTTGCAACTGGCCACCATAATTTGGATGTACGACCTTTTCGATAAGGGAGTCTTGTAGTTGCTGTTTTTGCTCAGCAGTTTGTGCCGGCATAGCCAAACGAATCAATAGACTATCGGCATCGTCATCACTTGTCATCGGAGCATGCCCGCGCCCGTCTTTTATATGACAAGACTGACAAGCGGCTACGTTAAATAAAGCACCTAGACCGTCGCGGCTATCGGTACTAGCAGGAGCGGCAACCCAAGGCTGCATAAAAAAAGCATTACCAATAAAAAAGTCACCCTTACGTGAGGCAGTTAGATTCGATGAGGGTTTTGAGTAACTCTCACGGCTGCTAATAGTGATACCGGTGTCGCCGCCTTGCTTGATCTCTTGTGGATCAAAAGCGGCCAGCTGCTGCATAGGAACACCTGCTAGTGACTCTATAGTCTGTACGCGCTCAGAAGACAAGGCCTCGCTATCGCTTATAGTAGGCTGGCAGGCGCTTATACCCAAAGCTGCCGTAATAGTGATTACTCGCTTATTAATACTGCAAATCTTATCAGTACTCATAAAATCCTTAACTTAACACAAAAAAAACACGTTATCAGTCAACGCTGATAACGTGTTATTGTACTCCAATCGCTCGTTTGTGAAAACAATTCTCATTCACTTTTAACGACTTAGTAGCCACTGCTAGTAAGCTTTGACTTACATTCCATCGTCCGCCGCTAGATTGTCAATACCGACTGATTTTGCAGCATTCTCTAAGCTATCCGTTAGCGCTTGCAAACTTGTAATACCATTCTCAACCCAACTGCGGCGCTTGTTTTGCTCCTCAGCAGTGATTCCCTGTTTGCTGACTTGTCCAGCAGTAGCAATCATCTGATCGACCTTTATCCCTTCGTTTTCAGCTTTGTCATTAATGACGTCAAAGGCCGCTTTTACTCGAGTAAAGTCAGAGTCTAGTTGATCTGCGGCGTCTTTATGCCCAGTGTCAACGAGGTATTGTTTAAGACCGTAACCGCCGATAGTTTTATCATTGATAGTCTGATAATTACCGTTAAATAAGTTTTGAATACCACGCGCGTTATTAGCATAGCTAATGTGAGTTAAGTCACTAAAACAGTCGTGCTCATCTTCGGTAGAGCCTGTGACAAAAGCCACTTGCATGCGCTGCGAGGCCAGCTCGCCTAGGGCTAGGCTACCCATTTGATACATGATTTGGCGCAGGGCATTATCATCTCGGCGGGCTAGCATATCACTACGTAGTGTGTTTTCGCTTTTGGGCTGCCACTGGGCTTCCATTAAGGCTAGATCATCAACCAATAACTGGGTCGCTGCTTTTAGATACTCGCCGCGGCGCTCACATATGCTGACATCGTCGTTTACTATATCACCGCTGGTGCATTGACCCTCTGCCGTAACATAGTCACTAACAGGACGCTTGCCTGCACCTTCGCCTACGCCGTTGGTATCTTGACCCCATAGTAGGAACTCTATGGCGTGATAGCCTGTAGTGACATTGGCTTCACTCCCGCCAATCTCAGCCATATCGACTAAAAGCTCAGGGGTAATCTCGCTAGTGTCTTGCTTGACACTACCGACGGTAATGCGCTTACTATTGATAATGTTATCGCTACTATTGTACTCGCCTTCGTAGCTATCACTAACATAATCTATAAGTGCCTCATCAAGCGGCCAGGCATTGACTTGACCCTCCCAGCTATCGATACTACCGATCTTGCGCTTATCGTCATTGCTGACAAAACCCTCATCGAATCGAAACACCTCTGTTTGCGAATAAGGCTTGCGCGCCGCCTTGTACGCCGCTTTAGCTGCAGCAAGATTGGCTTCATTTGGCGCATCAACGTAAATGTCAACGGCAGCTTGGAGCACTTTTGCGCTCTCAAGCGAATCCTTGTAGGCAGCATGCGCCATATTGCTATAACTAATTAGCAATCTATCTAAACTTGCATGCTGAGCACCATCACTTGCTGTGTTTGCGGTATCTGTAGTTGCAGCAGTCTCATTTTGCTCAGTCGCCACAGCATTCTCTTCGGTCTGTTTGGTGCAAGCAGATATCATCAGCATAGAAGATAGCGCAACTGCCAAACTCGCTGGCAAAAAGCGACGACGTTTTAGCGTAGTGATGGTCATAAATAGCCTTAATCAATGGTGTAAAAGTTTAATCTAGCTAATGAGAATTGGAGGAGTAAATCTCTAGCTACTGCGATAATACTTAATTTTGCAAATTATAATGTTATTGAGAACTATTATCAAATAAAAATTAATGTTATTTTATTTGGCAATAAAAGGACAACAATCTTAGCGCTTAATCTTTAACGATTTTTATCTATAAATATTGCTAAACCTTGAATTATAAACACAAAAAAGCCAGCATGAC
>NZ_JBQQFC010000077.1:0-10047 GCF_052258445.1 Psychrobacter sp. T6-1 | reverse complement strand
GTCTTCATAGTAAACTATCCCAGTATTGTCAGAAACTTAACGTCTTGTGAGGATGTACTAAGTGCTAACTTCAAAATAATTGAAATGCTTACGCTAAATGACGACAAGAAAAGCCTAAGCAATCTAACGAAGAATCAGATATTAAAAACCTAATCTGTATGACAAATAAAAAAATGCCTCTGGGAGTTGACTCCCAGAGGCATTTAGTTTTAAATGTAGATAACGGTTACAGTGTGTTGACGCACCCTGTAACGAACAAATAAGCACACAGACTGCGTTATTTGAACAGCATTAAATGCCCGTATAGGTGCATTTTATCCAAAATCTGCTTTCATATCAACTCTATTTGCTATACATTTTAAAAACTGCTTGTTCGCTCGTTACATTTTCGTGCTGCTCTCTCTGTACCCGTTACCCGTCAAATGGGTGGCAGGCCTCGGTGACGACTGCGTTTGACATAAGGGTGAGCTCCCTACAGGGGTGACTAGACAAAGGATCAGAGCAACGCAATGAGTGGTTACTTGTGCATATCGTAGCGGTATATTGGGCGAACGCCCTTGCTAGCGTATGACAGCACAGTAGCGGTTATGAGCGTGTCTAGGCGGTGCTATCAGCCGTAATCATAACAGCCGTAGCTTGATACAGTGATACGGTCTTGATGACGCGATGGGCGATGAAGTCGGCATGACTAATCACATCAAATTCAAGGAATGCACTAAAGTGTTTGTGAGTATTTTTATTATACTCATAATTGCTTTAGGGTGAGTGTTCCTTGAAATCTGCTCAAGGCTCCAAAATCAGCATAAATTCACTTAGGCTAATTTAAGTAGTATATAGCCCACTAGGCTATATACTATGAGAGTTCAGAGAAAAATTTAGAATATTTATTATACAACCATCATTTATTCAGTGAGTCGATATTGTCATGGTGGATTCATAAGCTTAGTGTGAATAGAACGGGATTGACTTATTTATTGTTAATTGTCTCTCGCATCTTTTCAATCTCTGCAGTCAATGAGCTACTCTTTTCCTGTTCTGATTGATAGTTAATTGAAAGCTCATCATACTGCTCACTCAATGCAGTGTGCTCAGTACTAAGCAAAGTTCTCTCATGATTTAACGTGTCGTGTTGCTTAATCAGTAGCTGATGATCTGCTTCAATCTTAGCTTGCTTTTGAGTAAGCTGCTCATTAATCCCTGATAACTTATCACGTTCAGCGATTATGGCCTTTAACTCTCCTTTCACTTCTGCTGTAAGATTCGTTATCTCGTTGCGCTCAATAACGACTGTCTTTAGCTCATCCTTAGTTGCTGTCAGTTCTGTTTGCAGACGCGCGATCTCTGCTTTATCGCTATTAGCAGTGGCTTCAAGCGTGGCCACCTTCGATATGTTGGCACTCAGCTCTTTTGATTGCTGATCAAAACTGCTACGCAGGTCACCAAGTTGGGCCTGAGCTGCCACTGTTTTAGCTCGTTCAAGTTCTAGCTGGTGCTGAGTATCGCTGAGTGTCTGTGTCAGCACATCCCGTTCAGCAGTCACTTGAGCCGCGGTGATAGCCGTTGCCTCTGCAGTTGCTGTGACCTCATCGAGCTGTTCTAACAAATCAGCCTGCTCACTCTCTAGGGTCTTAACCGCTTCTTGAGCTTCATCTGTCTCAGCTTGCGACTTGGCCTTAATACTCTCTAGAGCCTCCCGTTCTTTAACCAGACGATCATTGGCAATATCAATGGCCGTCTGCCACATATCCGCACCAAGCGTTTGTAAGCGTTCAGTGATACCACTTGGTAGCTCAACCTGTCTTAGCTGCTCTTCTTGTTGGTTATCCTGACGCCAAGACTTCATAGCTTCACTGATGGTCGTGAATGATCCACCACCCAGCGCCTTACGCACTTCGGCTAAAGTAGGTTTGATACCTTGTTCGTGCAGTTGATCAGCAATAGCATGAATTTGCTGTGTAGTAATGGCCATAATTATTGTCCTTAATTTTGTATGAGTAAATATGTAGCGTTTGTAGTATTTTTTATATAGTATAATACAATATACAACATACTACAATATAAGGCTTAAAAAAACCTCAAGTAATCTTGAGGTCACAATCATTAGATTAGGGCTAACGATCAGTTAAGTACTCTTCTAGCGCATTACTATCATTTATTAATGATTAGCGCCTGTTTGCTTGGTTTTATCCTTAAATTTGGCAATGATACTGGCCTCAGTAAAGAACGCTTATGGTTTAATACTGCCACGGCTAACACCTGACCAGTCGGTGACTTCTGGAATGTCTGATAGATCAATGTCGTCATCATTAAGCGTTGCTAAATGCTCTAAATCTACTTGTTGCTTGGCCGTTAGTGGTGGTAGCTCGTCTATTTGATAACTAACTTTGTTCACACTGGCTCCCTTTCATTTTTTTGACACGTCTAGCTGAGATAATGCGTATAACCTCACCATTATCTATTTCTGTTTGCGTATGGGCTACCAATAGGACGGCGGTACCGTCTACTGTACCCAGCGCTTGCCACTGCTTTTCATCATTTTCATACCTGTCTTGCTGACGCAGGCATAAAAGGTCTAGAAAAACTCGGGCGGCTGCCTCAAATAATAAACGGTGCTTACGCTGATTGGTGTTTTTTTTGTTCATCCCATTCAAATCTAATACTTATCTGTTCTCTCTGTCAGTATGCTCTTTATAGATTAGCAATTCATCTTGACTGACAGCTGTTACTTTCTGGTATTCAAAAGATAGCGGTACTTGATTGGTTTGCGCCACTTGGGTCAAGAACAATTTAATCGCTTGAGACGGCGTTAGACCATAGCTTTCAAACACGGCAAAAGCATTTTCTTTTAGCTCTTGATCGAGCCTGATATTATAATTAGTTGTCGTCATGGCATTACAAATGGCTTATCTGTGTACATATAATATAAACCATTTGTATAGACAGTACCAGATTAATCACTCTTTTTTCTTTGCTATGATTTTTGCTTAGGGAACGTATAACCTACCGCCAGCAAATGCTTTTTATGGGTCTTTAAAAAAGCTTCATCTCTTAATTGAGTGTGTAACCAGCTGATCACTTCTTGGGTACTTTTTCCTGAAGGCGCATAGCTACCAAATGGGGCATAGTTAGCCAATAGAGGCGCAAAACGGTCGATCTGTTTGACTGTTAAGGATGGTATATCTCTATTCTCATTATTCTGATTTAAGTCCTCCAGACTTTTTTTCTTGGTGGGCTTAGCTTTTACATTAAATTTTAGTCCTGTGACGGTACGACCACGTTTGACGTTTTCATAGGTGATTTTAATATCTGACTTTTCTGTTATTTCTTCAACGCTTGGGTTGATGACTCGACTTTTTAGGTTGTTAATACGTTCGTAAGATTTAGAAAGAGCTAGCTCCTCTCTAATTTCTTCAAGTGACATTGTCCACGAGCTCATTGCCTCATGTTTTTTGGCCAGATGGTATATATCTATTGAATATTCACCCTTCAGTTTAAGTACATCTTCTTTTTTATATTTAGTGAATGGATTATTTTCATCAAAAACCTTCAACATCAGTAGCACTTCATCTGTAAAACATAGAGACACATAGCCATCTTCATATATTGATCTGATGACCCACTGTACATTGACACGGCTACCGCGTTCATTTCTATAGCTAAAAAATCGCCTCATCATCGTTTCACTAGCATCTTTTAATTGAGTATAAGCAGAATCCACTTGAATGTTGCAAGCCTCTGCAAATGCTTTCGCGGTTATCTCTATAGTGTCTTTTTCAGTGGCATCTATCAAACGCACTACTGAACTAGCAAGCAACAGCAACCGTTTTTCATCAAGTGTCATTTCATAAAACGCTTGTAGAATACGATTTTGCATAACAACCCAATTTGCAGGGTATTTCTTCTCATATAAACCAACTTGGTTAGTCATATCTACGCCTTAATACTCAAATCTATCTAATTGTAGCATAATACCTGCTGATTGTAGCTTTTAACCTAGCTGATTGTAGCTTTTAACCTAGCTGATTGTAGCATTAACCTAGCTGATTGTAGCTTTATAGATCTTGAAGCCCTTAACTGGTAAGGTCTGAGAGCTTCCTAAAAGTCTTTAAAAATCTTTAAAAGTAAAAAATATGTTTTTATATTAAATAATAGGAAAAAAGCTCAAGAACTGACGGATTTGAGATGATAATATGAGCGACCAATCACTTATAGAACTGTTCAGTAGCTCAAAACGCTATGGTCAATTTACTCGGTATCAATCTTTATTCTCATAGTTCGGATTAAGCTTTGATCTTTGAAAATCTTCAAAAGCACGGTCAAAGATATTTTGAATGTCTTCATCTGTCATTCTGGCCAACGCTGTTTTCATACTCTCAGTATCAGTCTCATTTTTTGTAGATAACTTGTCTTCATTTTCAATAGTCATTATCGACACCTCTGTAAACACATCTTAAAGCATTGCTAAAACGCATAAAAAATACTCTTATATGCGTTCTACGCTCTGTTCGATACGATGGTAGCTAAAGCTATTTTAAAACGCTTAAAACAGCTAAAAATCGTCTTCTAGCATTTCGCTAATTAGAAGACGATTCAGTTGTACTGATGAATAGGCTATTGCTAACAGTAACAGTTATTGAGCTGCTGAATCGTCATCAAACAATGAACCGTACTCACTATCTTGATTGTCTTCATGTGAAGTAAAACTGCTTGATACCATCTTAGCCTCACCTTGCATCTTATGAGCAATTGACTTTAAAAACTCACGGTGCTTTTTCAAACGGACATATTTTTCATTATCGTGTGCGTCTAAAAAAATAGCTTGCAGTTCATGATTATCATCATCGTCTAATGCGTTGGCCAACCACTCCCCCAATATTTTATGTGCTTCAAGCCTGTCCTGATCAATCTCTTTTTTAAGAGCCTGTAATTGCTTAATCTTATTTGCAAATAAATCATCTGATATTACTGACATTACCCCATCCTTTTTTTAGCCAACTATGATAGAGTTGATCCTAGCAGTACATACATAGGTATGCAAGGTAGTAAAATACACAAGACCACATCGTTTCGTGGGCGCAGTAGTATTTTAACCCTCTGTTAAGAGCGAACTTAGGAGTTTATGTAAAAAAGACCCACAAGGGGTACTATTTTTTTACATAAACTCCGTCGTTCGGCAGGGGGCGAACCCCCTACAACCCCCAAAAAATCATCTCTCAATATTGGGTTTTTTTGCTATGAATAATAAAGGGTTCCATTTGTCGGTTAGCGCCGTTAGTAAGGCGAAAAATCATAGCGTGGTGGCAAAGTCGGCTTATAATTCTGGCTCAAAACTGGTTGATGAACAGTCAGGAGTCGTCCACGATTACACCAGTAAAGCTAAAGACAAAATCTTAAATTTAGTGGACAGTGATGGTACTAAATACACTCAAGTTATTGAGAAAAATGTAATGCATACGGCGTTGATAACGCCAACGCTTGCTGGGGATCTAGCCGTGACACGTGAGGGTTTTTGGAATGATATCGAACGCATTGAGACTCGTAAAAACGCCCAATTGGGTACTGAGATTGATGTGATGTTTCCTGATGGGATCACCGCTGATCAGCGTATAGTTTTGGCCGAGCGCTACGCTCAAACCTTATCTGATCGCTATAACGTGCTTGTCGATGTAGCCATTCATCGGCCACACAGTCACGAGAAACATGTGGGGGAGGTTGAAGTGGTTGAGCTGACCAGTCGTAACTTTCATGCCCATATTTTACTCTCAAGCCGTGAGATAGTAGCGGATGTTGAGGGTTATGCTTTATCAGCACGCAAGAATTGGTTGCAGTGGTCAACGGAGGAGCGTTTATCTAAGGGGTTAAACGGGCGCGGCGATGAGCTTAAATATCAACGCACCCTTTGGGCGGATATGGCCAATGAGCTACTGCCTGAGAATAAAACCATTAGTGAGAAATCTTACCGTGAGCTGGGCATCAGTCGTTTACCAAAAATGAAACTGGGTAAATCACTATATAAGGATATTCTCAAAGGCAATCGTTCAGTGATTCACGAGTACAACGAGACGATTGATGAGATCAATGCTTACATTGAAAAAAATGGTTTAGTAATTGAGTACGACGACAAGGGACGTATTGACCTAGAAAGCAATGAACAAGAGGTTAACGGCGTCACAATACATTATAAAAAGCGTAAACCCTTTGCGCGAATTGAGCTCAGTAACATCCGCTTTGTAGATCCTGCCGCTAAACTTGAACCCGCTATTCCTAAAAATAACAGTCAGACGCATAGTGATGCGGCCAATGATCACGCACTTGATGAGCTTTTAGCAATCTCAGCCAACTTTGTGAGTCAAAAAAAGATGGTACGCAGCGCCTTATTTTCAACCATTGATGCGCTGCATGAAGAGTTAGCGCACCAGTCTAAACAGATTATTACCATTGATAAAAACATTAAGAGTACCCAGCGGTTCACCGAGGAGGTGGGACAGGATTTTAGTGAGCCCCGCCAAAAAATGATTGAGCTTGCCAGGCAGATAAGCACAAAAGAGCAAAGTGAGGCACTAAAGGCGGCTTTAGCGTTGGTTGAGGAGTTTAGACAAGATGATACCCTACAAACAGGCCGCGCTGTTAGCCGTCTTGAAGAGCAGCTGTCACAGATTGATAAAATGGTGCTGAACAATAAAACGGTTTTAAAAAAGCTGATCCCGCTTAATAATGAAGTCATTGCTGACTACAAAGGGTTGAAGGCCACGCTAAAACCCTTTGCCGCAAAGCTGAATAAACTGGCGACTGGCTTTAAAGCTCTTGATGAGATTGATATTGAAAAATCCGACTTATCCTTACAGTGGGATCAAGCGTTTTCGGATCTACAAGATATAGACGTCACCAATAACATGGACACTTATCATAAGTTTGCCGCATTTGCAGATCTGGATGTTGAGCGCTTTAAAGCGCTTGAGCAAGAGCGTGAGGCGCTGCGTGCTCTTAAAGCGGTAGAGATAGATGATACCGCTGAGGCACGTTTGAAGATGCTTGTATCTGATGTAAAGACATTTAAAACCGCCAATAATGAAGACATCAAACAATTAAAGCTGCAAATCAATACCAGTCAAAAAACCTATCAGCGCCTATCGCCGTTTTATGAGCAGCGTATTGCCCTTCTTGATCAAAGTGAAGCGGTGATTGTGCAAGATGATGACTTATACGATGAGATTACCCGTACCAAGACCACTCAATTGAACGCAGATCGGCTTGATGACTGGCGCAACCGTACGATGAGGCTTCAGTACCAGCTCAACAAAGCACATGAGCAAGCAGAGCTTAAGAAAAAGGCTGAGCGTGCACGAGAGGAAGCAGAGAAGCGGCGGCAAGAAAAACAACAAAAAGAGCAAGATGCTACTGCCCTTGCGCGTACCCGACAGGCAGAAGTCAAGGCGTATCAGAGCAGGTTTGATAATATGCTGGTACGGGTTAAAGACCGTATTGATAAGATCGACTTTAAAGCGATTGATACTACTGCCACTGTGATAGAGGTGGCTGAAAAGTTAGCTGCTGAGGCCCTCGTTTTAAAAACGCTTCAGCATACTGATAACGTCACCGCGTTGCAAAAGCGTTTGCGAGACACGGATGCAGAACGGGTGACGATAGACAGAGATACATCGGTACAGACACTATTACAAGCGCTCGGCACGCTTCCTAGCGACCGTCATAAAATTGATACTATAAACGCGCTTAATGAGCGTTTTGAGCAGGTTCCTGACATCCGCGTGGGCACGCAAAATTTAGCGCAAATCTTGGCCGCACAAGTGCTGGATATAGACAAGGCTATTCAAGAAAAAGCGCGCCATTACTCGTCACCACGCCCATTTTAGTTGTGATGATTACAATAATGAGTACTTACTATGAATAAAAATGACCGCACTGAGCAAGACATACACGATCAACTTGTTAACCTAGTGACTTCATTGACTCCGGTCATTGGGGCCTTGCGTGAGCTGATTAAGCGAGCCGATGATGCGGTAGCGAGGCGGCTTGAGCGTTCGCTTAGCGGTATTGATAGCAAGGTGAATGAGGTGTCTTCTGCCATTGAAGAATTAGGTAGTAGCGCAAGCACGACTTCGCAGGCATTGAGTCAGTATCAAGAACTCGTGTTAAAGCAGCTACAAGCGGCAGTGACTGCTTTTACTGACAATGATATGCCGCGTCGTTATGATGACAAAATAGCGGGCATCATCACCGATATGAAACAGCAGATTGATACGGCTGTAGAGTCGGTCGTCACTGCTAAAAACGATAGCATAGAGGTACAAATCAGTACCATGCAAGGAGTTGCTGATAAACTTAGCGCAAGCGCGGACAATCTAGCCCTATTCACCAATCAGTACCAAGCTGGTCATAAGCAGATTATTGAAGATATTGAGACCTTTGAGACCACCACCAAAACGCGGATTGAGCAGGTCGAGGCTAGAGCTAGTAAAGACTTGGACAAAATTTATAAGTCCATTGAGACTATGAGTATTAAAAGGATTGCAGCCGTTGTCGCAGCGGGTACGATGGCTGTGATAATAAGTTTGGTGGCCCTGGTATTTTGGTATGTGCCAAGCTTTGATGAGATTGCAGAGATGAGATACCAGCAAGCAGAGCTACAGCGCGGCATCGATGAGCTTGAAACGGGGTGGAAGCAGGCATTTGATAACGCTCAAAGTCAGCAGATTATTTTGGCTTGTGATGTTAATGAAGCGCAGCCTGATGCAATCAGCTGGTGCGTTAGAGCAGACAGTAAGAGTGTTTTGAGAGATGAGAGAGGCTTTGTTTATTATAAAATAGCTGGGGTGCCGCGTGCAGAGCCGACTGAGTAAAGGCATATGGTAATAGTAAGCCATATTGCCCAAAAGTGCGTCTTCTGAGACATATAAGACTGAAAACAGGCTTGTTTGATTGTCGTTATCTTTGTCTATATCAAAAAGCCAGATAATGACACTTTATCTGGCTTTAAGGGTTATTGTTTCTTGTTAAACAAGAGGTTTGTAAATATAAGCTAAAGCCATTACGCTGCTTGGTTAGTGTGAGCTGTGACCAACTCTATAAAAGCAGTTTCAAGGGTGCTTAACGCATAATCGTCAACGATAAGACCGTCATCTAGCTGTCGTTGCACCCAGACATAAACCGCTTCATCATTATAAAGAATGGGGTCAACACCAAGTAGGGTTGCCAGCTGTACGCCTTGCTGTATTTGTAAGCTTAATAACAGCTGAGAGGCTAACGTTTTAGTCTGTTCACTAAACCATGTGCAGCTATTGAGCCGAGATAGATTGTTATTCATTGGTATTCTCCTATAGACCATTATATACATATAATAAATAAAATGACTTACTACAGGTCAAATTATACCTATATTTTAATCTATTGCAAGAGAAAATAACCTTCTGTAGGTCTTTTTATTCGTTTAAAGACAATCACAGCTCATGACAACGTTATTTATGCTGGTGACTCACTGCTGTCCTCATTTATGATTTCGTATAAATCACCAACATTGATTCTAAGATAAGTACATAAAGACTCGATGACATCTAGATCAACGCGGGTGGCTTCTTCATGATACATGCGAGTAATGGTGCCACGATTGATGCCAGTATCTCTTGAGATATCGGCAATTTTAAGGCGTCTTTCACCCATGATGGTCGATAAGTGACACTTCACCATAGTGGTTCCCTCATTCATATTAGTGGTTTTTGATTGGTGAGCGGATTATAACGAATATGAGCGGCTAAAGTATTGCTTTTAGTAGCTCATATTGATACTTGATAGCTACACTTTATATGTTAGCAGTCAGTTTACTGGGGCATCTCAGTCTTTGACAAATTTATGCAGTTTTATGAATATTATTCACATAGAAATTCAGTCGATATCAAAGATATAGTTATTTTTTAAAAATGTTGCTATTCATCTAACTATTGAGTAAAGTCTTAATAATACTCAAATACTCAAATACTCAAATACTCAAATACTCAAATACTCAAATACTCAAATACTCAAATACTCAAATAC